>CAIQPV010000493.1 GCA_903873725.1 uncultured Nitrosomonadales bacterium | reverse complement strand
CGCTGATGGCGAACAGCACAGCTCCCAGTATCAGGTAATGCGACAGGCTCAGGTCGAACATGCTCGTCTCCATTATTCAGTTTTTGCCGCACCGGCTTTGGGCTCGGATGGTATTTGCACTATGCGGACGCGGTCTGCACGCTTCACTTCAACCTGTTCTGCCACATTCTGCGACTTGCTGTCCTTGCGGCGACGGTGGGTGAGCGCAATGGCCGCCACGATGGCGATCAGCAACAGCACGGCGGCGAGTTCAAACGGATAAACATAGTCAGTGTAAATCAGGCGACCGAGCTCCTTGACGTTGCTGTAGTTCGCAGCATGATGAATCGCACCGGCAGTTTCCTCGGTACGGCGGCTACCCAGAACCCAGATCATTTCGGCAACCATCCCGGCAGCCAACACTACGCCGAAGGGGAACCAGCGCCAGAACCCTTCGCGCAATTGCACCAGATCCACATCCAGCATCATCACCACAAAAAGGAAAAGCACCATTACCGCGCCGACATAAACCAGCACCAAAGTGATGGCGAGGAACTCGGCTTCCAGCAACATCCAGATACCCGCCATGCTGCAAAATGCCAGCACCAGAAACAACGCGGCATGCACCGGGTTGCGCGAAGTTATTACGCGCAGCGCCGCGAATACCGACAGTGCGGCGAATAGGTAAAAGACTATCGTTTCAAAGTTCATAACACTCGACCCCAAAAGCTTTCACCACAGAGTTCAGTTTTTCCATCATTTTTTAACGATACTTCGCGTCTGCCGCACGATCTTTGGCGATTTGCGTTTCATATTTGTCGCCCACAGCAAGCAGCATGGCTTTGGTGTAGTACAGGTCGCCGCGCTTCTCACCATGGTATTCCAGAATACGGGTTTCCACGATGGCATCCACCGGGCAGGATTCTTCGCAGAAGCCGCAAAATATGCACTTGGTAAGGTCAATGTCATAGCGCGTGGTGCGGCGTGTGCCATCTGCGCGCTCGGCCACTTCGATGTTTATCGCCAGCGCCGGACATACTGCCTCGCACAGTTTGCAGCCGATACAGCGCTCTTCGCCGGTGGCGTAACGGCGTTGCGCGTGCAGGCCGCGAAATCGGAAGCTTTGCGGCGTTTTTTCTTCCGGGAACTGCACAGTAATCTTGCGCGCGAAGAAATACCGCCCGGTCAGCGCCATGCCCTTGAGCAATTCAAGCAGCATGAGACTTCTAAAAAATTGAGAGAGTTTTGCCATCATCACTTACCACAGCCAAAACGGGGTTTGCATCCAGACGCCAACCACCACAACCCAAATCAGGGTAAGTGGAATAAATACTTTCCAGCCAAGGCGCATCAACTGGTCATAGCGATAGCGCGGGAATGTGGCGCGGAACCACAGAAACAGAAACAGCATTGCCGACATTTTGCCAAGGAGCCAGAACAACCCAGGCACCCAGGTAAACGGCGCAATGTTGAAAGGGGGTAGCCAGCCACCGAGGAACATGATGGAACTCAGCGCAGCAATCAAAATCATGTTGGCATATTCGGCCAGGAAAAATAGTGCAAACGCCATGCCGGAATATTCAACGTGGAAACCAGCGACAATTTCAGACTCACCCTCGGCCACGTCAAACGGCGAGCGGTTGGTTTCCGCCACACCGGCGATAAAATACACCACGAACATCGGGAACAACGGAATGAAATACCAGCCGAACAATCCCGCGCCGCTTTGCTGTCCGCGCACGATGTCGCCCAGGTTCATGCTCTGCGCCGCCATCAGCACGCATACCAG
Organism: uncultured Nitrosomonadales bacterium; assembly: GCA_903873725.1. Taxonomy (GTDB): domain Bacteria; phylum Pseudomonadota; class Gammaproteobacteria; order Burkholderiales; family Gallionellaceae; genus CAIQPV01. Next base: position 8,084 of record CAIQPV010000493.1, on the reverse strand, counting down.
CGCAAAGCCCATGGCAATTTCATAGGATACAATTTGTGCGGCAGAGCGCATCGCACCGAGGAAGGCGTATTTTGAGTTGGACGCCCAGCCTGCAATGATTACGCCGTAAACTCCGAGCGAAGTCATTGCCAGCAAATAGAGCAACCCTGCATTCACATTCGCCACTTCCATGCCGTTACCGAACGGCACTACCGCCCAAGCCGCCAGGGCGGGCATCAGCGACAGGATTGGCGCGATCACGAACAGAAACTTGTTCGACCCCGACGGGATGATGATTTCCTTGAAGAACAGCTTGACGCCGTCAGCGATCGGTTGCAATAAGCCAAAAGGGCCAACGCGGTTGGGACCGATGCGCACCTGCATCCAGCCGATTACCCAGCGTTCTGCCAAAGTCAGGTAAGCGACGCCCAGCATCAGCGGCACCACGATGACGACGATCTTGACCAGTGTCCACAACGGCATCCAGATCGGCCCAAGCAGGTTTTGCCCGGCCTGTTGTATGGTTTGCAGTAGCTCTATCATGCGCGCTCCACCGTAATCGTTCCGAACATGCTGCCCAGTGTTGCCGTGGCGGCATGACCGGCGGCCACCCGTGCGGCGCCCCTAGGCAGTTTGTCATCTGATGCCGCGACCAGAGTCACGTTACCATTCCCCTGACTGACCTTCACTTGATCGCCGGGCAACACGCCAAATCTCGCCAGTTCATCGCTGTGCATAGACATACGTGGCGTGGCGGCATCACTGGTGTGCTGCAACGAGGAGGCGCGGCGCACCACGGCATCCGTGGCATAAATCGGCACTTCCGTAATACGCTGCAAACCGTTGGTGTTGGTCGACACAAATTGCACGACCACACCCTGCAGGGTGTTGTTCAATTTTGCTGAAACGTTCGCGTCATCCAGCGCCTCATCGCGCACAGCTTCGCTGGTATCGTAATCGAAGCCGGACACATTGAGCAAATTGCCCAGCACCCGCAATACTTTCCATGCCGGACGAGTTTCGCCCTGCGGTTTGACTGCTCCCTTGAAACTCTGGACACGGCCTTCGGTGCTGACGAAAGTCCCGGAAGTCTCCGAGAATGGCGCGACCGGCAACAACACATCGGCATAATCCACCGCACGATGTTTATAGGCACTCAGCGCCACCACCAGATCAGCGGCATCCATCGCGGCCATTGCCTGTTGCGGATTTGCACAATCCAGTTCCGGCTCCGTGTTTAGCAGGAGATACGCCTTGCGTGGCGTAGCCAGCATTGCCGCAGCATTCAAACCTTGCGCACCGGGAACGGCTTGCGCCAGGTAACCGCCTACGCTGTTGGCTGCTTCGCCGAGGAAGCCGAATTTCCCGCCGGCAAGTGCTGCGATTTGCTGGGCCAGCAATTGCAGTTGTGAGGCTTGCGGATGTTGTTGTGCAAAATTGCCCAGCAGCACTGCGATATTTTTTCCTTCGGACAGGTTTCGGGCGATAGCGGCGGCTGTGTTACCGACTTCCATTCCTTGAACCGCAGCATCCACGGCTGCCTGTTTCTCGATAGCCAACGCCTTCAGAATTTGTGCTAAAAGACTGACCATGGTATCCGGTGCAACAATGGCCTTGTTCGCCACATTCATCAGCAGGTCGTCATCTGCTGAATGAACAATGTTTGCCTGTGCGCCCTTCTTTATCGCCTGACGGATACGCGCTGCCAGCAAAGGGTGATCCTTGCGCAGGAAACTGCCCACGACCAGAAGACGGTCGGTCTTGCGGATGTCGGAAATGGGCATTCCCAGCCACGGTGCGCCGACCTGCTTGCCGTCGGCGCTGAAATCGGATTGGCGCAAACGGAAATCAACATTATTGCTGCCGATACCGCGCACCAGTTTTTGCAATAAATAAAGTTCTTCCAGTGTGGAATGAGGTGTCGCCAAGGCGCCGACTTGCTCCGCACCTGCGCCGTTGGCAATCTGGCGTAAACCGTTTGCCACATATTCAAGTGCGGCTTGCCATTCCACTTCTTGCCACTTGTCGTTCTGCCTGATCATCGGCTTGGTCAGTCGTTCATTGGAATTCAATCCTTCGTAGCTGAATCGATCCTTGTCCGATAACCAGCATTCGTTGATGTCATCGTTTTCAATCGGCAGTACGCGCATCACATGATTGTTCTTCACTTGCACAGCGAGACCGGATCCCAAACCATCGTGCGGGCTGACAGACTTGCGGCGGGACAGTTCCCAATTGCGCGCGGTGTAGCGGAACGGTTTGCTGGTCAGCGCCCCGACCGGACAAATATCGATCATATTGCCGGACAATTCCGAATTGACCGTGCTATCCACAAACGCCATGATCTCGGCGTGTTCGCTACGGAAAGCTTGCCCCAATTCCATAATCCCGGCGATTTCCTGACCGAAGCGCACGCAACGCGTACAGTTGATGCAGCGGCTCATTTCCTCGGCAGATACCAGCGGGCCTATATCTTTATGCACTACCACGCGCTTTTCTTCATGGAAACGGGAAGCGCTGCCACCGTAGCCCACGGCCTGATCCTGCAACTCGCATTCACCGCCCTGGTCGCAGATCGGACAATCCAGCGGATGGTTGATTAGCAGGAATTCCATCACCCCTTTCTGCGCCTTCACTGCCATCTCGGAAGCGGTGAAAACTTTCATACCTTCGGCGACTATGGTGGCGCAAGCGGGTATCGGCTTGGGCACCTTTTCAACCTGCACCAGGCACATGCGGCAGTTTGCGGCGATGGACAACTTTTTGTGATAGCAAAAATGCGGGATATAAATGCCTGCATGGCGTGCCGCTTCGATCACGGTGCTTCCGTTCTCAACTTCTATGCGCGTGCCGTCAATTTCAATGTTTATCATGCGTTTCTGCCTTACACCTGACAACGTTTGTGTTCGATGTGATACTCGAACTCACTGCGATAATGTTTGAGCATGCCCTGTACCGGCCAGGCTGCCGCATCGCCCAGCGCGCAAATGGTGCGTCCGGCTATGTTCTCGCACAGGTTGAGCAGCAGTTCCAGATCTTCAGGACGACCTTCCCCGTGCTCGATGCGGTGCACGATACGGTACAGCCAGCCAGTGCCCTCGCGGCATGGCGTGCATTGGCCACAGGATTCCTCGTGGTAAAAATAGGACAGGCGCTCCAGCGCCTTGACCATGCACACGGTCTCGTCCATCACGATCACCGCGCCGCTACCCAGCATGGAGCCGGCCTTCTGTATGGAATCGTAGTCCATATCCACTTCCATCATGATCTCGCCCGGCAAAACCGGCATGGACGATCCGCCCGGGATGACTGCCTTCAACTTGTGTCCGTGGCGAACGCCGCCTGCCATTTCCAGCAATTTCCGGAATGGCGTTCCCATCGGCACTTCAAAATTGCCGGGATTATTCACGTGCCCGGAAACCGAGAACAGCTTGGTGCCACCGCTGTTCGGCTTGCCCAGTTCGAGGAATTTCTGTCCGCCCTCGCGGATGATGTAGGGAATGCTGGCAAAGGTTTCAGTATTGTTAATCGTGGTCGGCTTGCCATACAGACCATAGCTGGCCGGAAACGGCGGTTTATAGCGCGGCTGGCCTTTTTTGCCCTCAAGGGACTCCAGCAATGCAGTTTCTTCTCCGCAGACATATGCGCCGTAGCCCAGATGGTTGTGCAACTCGAAATCGAAATCGCTACCGAGTATGCCGTTGCCCAGATAACCCGCCGTGCGTGCTTCTACGCAGGCCGATTCCATGCGCTCATAGGCTTCGAAAATCTCACCGTGCACGTAGTTGTAACCTACTTTTACACCCATGGCATAGGCGGCAATCGCCATGCCCTCGATCAATGCATGCGGATTGTAACGCAGGATATCCCAGTCCTTGCAGGTACCGGGCTCGCCCTCGTCGGTGTTGCACACGATGTATTTGTCGCCGGTGTAGTTCTTCGGCATGAAGCTCCACTTCAGGCCGGTCGGGAAACCCGCGCCGCCGCGACCGCGCAAAGCGGAGGTCTTGACCTCGGCGATGATCGCATCGGGCGTCATTTTTTCTGCCAGCACTTTGCGCAGCGCCTGATAACCACCTACCTTGAGGTAGTTCTCCAGTGTCCATGGCTGGTCAAATCCTAATGTAGTGTAAACAACCGGACCGTTCATTATTTATCCAACCCTGCCAGAATCTGGTCTATTTTCTCAGGTGTAAGTCGCGAACACATGTGCTTGTTGTTCACCGTCAGTAACGGGGCTTCCACGCAGGCACCCATGCATTCCGCCTCGCGCAGGCCAAATTTTCCGTCGGCGGTCACTTCGCCCAGACCAATGCCAAGCTTGCCCTTCAGGTAATCCATTGTTTCATTCGCCCCCATCAACTGGCAGGATAAATTAGTGCAAACCGTAAGTACATGCCTGCCCATGGGTTTGAGGTTGTACATATGGTAAAAGGTCGCGATCTCGTACACTGCCATCTGCGACATGCCCAGATAGGCAGCCACATCTGACATATCGTCGCTGGAAATCCAGCCTTTTTCATCCTGCACAAAGCGCAATGCGGACATCACCGCAGACTGTTTCTGGTCTGCCGGATATTTTTTCAGCTCTTTGTCAATTTTTTCTTTAACTTGCACGGAAAGCATTAGCGATCCACCTCTCCGAAAACGATATCTTGTGTACCGATGATTGCAACTACGTCGGCAATCATGTGACCGCGTGCCATCTCGTCCAGCGAGGCAATATGGGCAAACCCAGGCGCGCGTATCTTCAAGCGGTATGGTTTGTTGGCACCGTCGGAAACCAGATAGATGCCAAACTCGCCTTTGGGATGTTCGACTGCGGCATAAGCTTCGCCCGCAGGTACATGCATGCCTTCGGTGAATAATTTGAAATGGTGGATCAACTCCTCCATATTTCCCTTCATCTCCTCGCGACTGGGGGGCGCAACTTTGTGGTTTTCTGCTATCACCGGACCCGGATTGTTACGCAGCCAGTCTATGCATTGCTTGATGATGCTGTTGGATTGACGCATCTCTTCCATACGCACCAGATAACGGTCGTAACAATCACCCTCGACGCCGACCGGGATATCGAAGTCCAGTCGGTCATACACTTCATATGGCTGCTTTTTGCGCAAATCCCACACAATCCCGGAACCGCGCAGCATGGGGCCACTGAAACCGAGCGCCAGCGCACGTTCCGGCGTGACCACGCCGATGCCGACGGTACGCTGTTTCCAGATGCGATTGTCAGTCAGCAGGGTTTCGTATTCGTCCACATATTTCGGGAAACGGTTGGTAAAATCTTCCAAAAAATCAAGTAAAGAACCTTGACGGTTGTTGTTCATATCCTTGACTCTGGCTGCATTGTGTATCTTGGAGGCCTGGTACTGCGGCATGGTATCCGGCAGGTCGCGGTACACTCCGCCGGGACGGTAATAGGCCGCGTGCATGCGCGCCCCGGATACGGCTTCATAGCAATCCATCAAGTCTTCGCGCTCGCGGAAAGCGTACAGGAACACGGTCATTGCGCCGATATCCAGCGCGTGCGCGCCCAGCCACAGCAAGTGATTCAGTATCCGGGTGATCTCGTCAAACATCACGCGGATATATTGAGCACGCAACGGCACTTCAAGTTCGAGCAATTTTTCAATCGCCATCACATAGGCGTGTTCGTTGCTAAGCATGGAAACATAATCGAGGCGATCCATGTACGGAACGGATTGCAGGAAAGTCTTGTGCTCGGCCAGTTTCTCGGTGGCGCGATGCAGCAGGCCGATGTGCGGATCGGCGCGCTCGATCACCTCGCCGTCCAACTCCAGCACCAGACGCAACACGCCGTGCGCCGACGGGTGCTGGGGCCCAAAGTTCATTGTGTAGTTCTTTATTTCCGCCATGCTAATTCCTGCCGTAATGTTCTTCGCGAATGATGCGCGGCGTAATTTCACGCGGCTCGACGGTTACCGGCTGGTAGATAACGCGCCTCTGCTCGGGGTCATAACGCATCTCGACCTGCCCGGACAAGGGGAAATCCTTGCGGAATGGACTGCCGACGAAACCGTAATCGGTGAGTATGCGACGAAGGTCCGGATGCCCGGTGAATATTATGCCGTACAAATCGAATGCCTCGCGTTCGTACCAGTTGGCGCTGGACCAGATGTCTGCAACCGAGTCCAACACGGGCAGTTCGTTATCTTCGGCGAACACGCGCACGCGCAGACGCGCATTGAGCGTGATGGACAGCAGGTGATACACCACGGCAAAGCGGAAAGGAAAGACATCGGCAGCAAAATCGGACTTCAAATAAGCGCCGCCTTCGCAAATATCGCTGCCGTATGTTGAGTAATCCATACCGCACAAGTCTATCAATTGCTCGAAACGCAAGTCGGCGTCATCTCGCAACAGACGCATAACTTGTGGCAGGTTCTTGACAGCAACCACCAAGGTCAGTTCATTCAGACGGCTGGTCAGGCTCTCAGCCTTGCCGTTGAGCAGCCGGTTCAAATTTTCTTGTAACAGGTTAAGGTCAGCAGCCATGCTTAGCGCGCAATCGTATTGGTTCGTTTGATCTTGTTCTGCAACTGGATAATGCCAAACAGCAGCGCCTCAGCAGTTGGCGGACATCCGGGCACATACACATCCACCGGCACGATGCGGTCGCAGCCGCGCACTACCGAGTAGGAGTAATGGTAATAGCCGCCACCATTGGCGCACGAGCCCATGGAGATGACCCAGCGTGGCTCGGCCATCTGGTCGTAAACTTTGCGCAGGGCGGGAGCCATCTTGTTGCACAGGGTTCCGGCCACGATCATTACATCAGACTGGCGCGGGCTGGGGCGAAACACCACACCGAAACGATCCAGGTCATAACGGGCGGCACCCGCATGCATCATTTCCACCGCGCAGCAGGCCAAACCAAAAGTCATCGGCCACAACGAACCGGTGCGGGTGTAATTTATGATAGTGTCGAGCGTCGTGGTCACGACACTCTTTTCGAGAATGCCTTCTATTCCCATTCCAGAGCTCCCTTCATCCACTCATAAACGAAACCCACCACCAGAATGGCAAGGAAAATAAGCATGGAGATAAAACCGAATGTACCGATTTCCTTGAGCACTACCGCCCAGGGAAATAGGAATGCAATTTCCAGATCGAACAGAATAAACAGGATGGCGACAAGGTAGTAGCGCACGTCGAATTTCATGCGCGCATCCTCAAATGCCTCAAAGCCGCACTCGTAAGGCGAGAGCTTTGCGCTATCAGGACGATGGGGGCCGACCAACTTGCCCAGTACCATCGGCGCAACGCCTACCCCAAGTCCAACAACAATGAACAACAGTACAGGAAAATAATTTTCCAACATCTGAGCTCTCCCCCCGTTCAGTGCGTCACTATTTTAGATATGCACATAAATTTCACGTCAAGAACAGTTTTTGAAACGATTATGTACATACTCTTGAACCTAATCATTTTGCGCTACAAGTACCCTGTTGATTTCGTTTGTACAATCCGCACTTGTTATTTGGAAGCAACCGGAATTTCGAATCACGCCGGCAATTCTATCACTGGTGAAAAGTTTATGTTCCGTTAAAACCGGAAAGAAACGTCAATTATTTTACCAGTACCATGCTCTGTCATGCATTGCATCTGTTATTCTCAATGATGCGGGTTGTAATTCTTCGGGATTTAATCTTTGAATGGTATCGAAGACTGCGTCTTTTGGCAATTTTTTCAGGGACATTTTTTCAGGCTACATGCATATTCTTAAAATACGCAATGCTACCGAAGGGCGCGGATTGAGAAACACCTGAGGAAAATGATGGAGCTTTCAATAAGTAAGGAAATACTTCAATGAGCCTTCGTGGCGAGATTTTGCAACTATTTTATAAGACGGATTGTATAGTGCTGTAGTCTGTTAACTTCTGTAAAGTAAAGTGGTTTTCTGAAGTTTTATTCTGATTTATTAGAAATCCCTATACCAGCCCCTACATTGTATTTTCTCTTGATTTTTTGAAGCAGTGAAAAATAGGTAGCTAATTGAATTTATTGGAGGCGGGGAGCGGAATCGAACCGCTATAGACGGATTTGCAATCCGCTGCATAACCATTTTGCTACCCCGCCGT
>CAIQPV010000492.1 GCA_903873725.1 uncultured Nitrosomonadales bacterium | reverse complement strand
TTGCGGGTGTAACCCAACAGTTTTGAAGGTCGCCAGCTTGATCATGTTGGGTTACGGCATACACCTGCCTAACCCAACCTACAAAAATACAAAACCAGCAATGCGAAAAAAATAATATTCCAAGGTGCTGGACAATAACCAGCTCTAAAAACAGGCCCCCCAGAATGCCATCCCATCAGGGGCTTTGCTGATTTTTTCCACATTCCAAGACATCAATGTTTGGCTATTGTTACCTGTCCCCGGAAATGGTTATCCGGCAAGGTTTTTCAATATGGCAGCAACTTCACGCTTACCCAGAGTTCTCAGCTTTGCAATCCTGATTAGTTGTGGTTCACGGGGGGTGGAAATACCTGCTTCCCAGTTGTAAATTGTCGGTGCAGACGAATCAAGAAGCAATCCTATTTCCGCAGCAGACAATCCGAGCCTTTGCCGAAGAGATTTAAATCCTTTAGCAACAAACCGAATCTTTGATGATTCAACAACGGGAACTGCTTTAACCGTGGAAGCCTTTTCAAGGCGCGACAACTGGGTTTCGAGTGTGGTTAAACGCCGTTTCAATGCAGCGATTTCGGAGCGGTATTGCGCCGATGCTTTCTTGAGCCGTTCTGTCTCGCCTCGTATTTCTTTACGTGCCAGGCGAGTAATTTCTTCTTTCAGTGCAGATGCTATGTTTGCCATTTTCTATTCTCCAAATAATACGTTTGATTTATGGATTTTACATCAGATTATTAATGCCATGATGTTAGCCTATCACATCTCCAATGGTAAACCCGCCTGTTTCCAAGCCATTATTCCGCCTTGCAGGTTATAAGCCTGAGTAAACCCCTTTGAAACAGCGAATGCAGCGGCCTGTGCTGAACGTGCGCCCACTCGGCAATAGAATACAGTTGGTGCCAAGTTGTCAAGTTCATGTAAACGTATCGGTATCAAGTGCAAAGGCAACAAGTTTGCCCCCTTAATATAACCTTGAGTGAATTCAGACTCGCTACGAACGTCTATCAGACGTATGCTTCTCTGTACCAGCAGGGTACTCAATTCCAACACATCAATATTTTTGAATTCGGTCATACTACTAAAGTCAAATATCTAACGATAATTTATCTATACGTCTATACGCGATAATATAAATGGCGTAAGGGAGGAGTATTAAATAATCTCTGCGAGTCGATTCCCCGCCCCTTGGCGCGAAGGCTGGCAATAGCCAGCGGTTTGACCTTGGGGGTTAATACCCCGCAGCTTGCTGCGGGGATATTTATTGCGTTTGGTGTTTACAACGAAGGTATTTCGTCGTCGTCGGGTTCCAAATCCGGTTCCATCGTATCGGGATACTTCACCTTCTGCTCGTTCAACAGTCGCTGATGCCCGGCTTCTTCATCTCTGAGTTCCTCGAACAGCTTTCGCACTGCGGGATCCTGAATGCCCGCCAAGGCTCGATCATAAAATTCGTAGGCTTTAATTTCAGACTCCATTGCAACTTCCAAGGCATGGCGCGGAGACATGTAGCGTCTTGGTTTTCCGATATCCGGGGCTTCGGCATCATACTCAACCATATTTGCCCTGACGCGCGAAGGAGTGTCGCCAAAAAGCAAACGTCTTTGCTCTGCGAGTTCATTTCCGTGAAGTTGCTCGTTTCGGGCCATCATGGTAAAGAAATCAGCGGCATCGCCCCGGTAGCGCGTTCCGAGCTGTTCTGCAAACAAAAGGTAGCGTTCTTCCGCTTCCTTTTCAATCAGCACGGCCATATCGAGTGCATCCTGCAGATTGAGAGTTGCAATGTCGAGTTGAGTAGTCATTAATTTCTCCTGGCAGATAGCGATTTCCCCAAGGGCAGGGAATTCAAATGTACATTTCAGAGTATCTCGTGATTATGTAGCCGCAGTCAATCGTCAATTTACGGAAGAAGGTACCATGATTAATGCGCTGCACTGGGCGCTGACTATCGCTGTAGCTGAATTTCAGTGGCACCAAAGAGGCATAAATCATAGTGAATCAAAAATTACGGCATTGCAATTCGATCAGACCGCATGGTTGGTTAGCTTGCAAAACTCCTGTACCCGAAGTCAATCTCACGTCCACAATTCAAAATTTACAACAAACCACACACTGAAGTATGATCCAAATATTCACTCGGGAAATGGTACTGAATCGGCAACAGTTAAGTCGCCCGGAGAGCGCGATATTTCCAACCATCCAAAGGATAATAAAATGGAAAATCCCACAGCCTCAAATACGGTACGTTCTGATGGGAAGTTCTCCCTGCGCCCCACAACCGATCTGTCTGCGATTTATCTGAGCTACACATTGCCGACCGGTGGTGGCGCACAGGTGCTTCCTGAAAGCGTGATAGGTGCAGCCAAATCCCACGGGGTCGTGGTCGAGCTCGATGTGGAGGCGATAAAAAAGACGCTCCTGGAAGGCGGCGCGAACGTTCGCGTGGGCTACGGGCGTGCCCCCGTACAGGGAACCGACGGGCACCTCGAAGTACTGGTCGACAACATGAAAAAACGCAGCCCGCATCTGGATGAGAACGGGTTGGCTGACTTTCGCGACTTGGGCGAGATCGTGACGGTCAAACCGGGGGATCCGCTGATGCGGATAGTGGATCCGACGCCGGGAGAACCGGGTCTTACCGTTACAGGGAAAGAAATCCCCGTGAAACCGGGAAAAAAGGTTTCATTCCCGGCAGGACTCGATGGAGTGAAGGTTGACCCCGCAGATCCGCATCTGCTGGTGGCGGCCATTTCCGGCTGTCCCATTGTGGCGAAAAAAGGGGTAACGGTGGAGGCGGTGTATCGCGTGCAGAACGTGGATCTGCACACGGGAAATATCACCTACGACGGCGGCGTTCACGTGGCGGGCGACGTTCATTCCGGCATGACGGTGAAGGCCACGGGTGACATCCATGTAGAGGGCACAGTGGAAGACGCCATATTAGAGGCCGGTGGCGACGTCACGGTTAAGTGCGGCATCATGGGGAGCGACGCGGATCACGACACTTCTGACAAGAAGATACACGCCACCATCAAATGCGGCGGGTCGTGTACGGTAAAATTTGCGCAGGATGCCCATATCTTTGCAGGGAACGGGATCTTCGTTCAGGAGACGTCCATGCAGTGTGGGCTTACCGCTGCCCACCAGATCATCGTGGGCGACCAGGATAGCCACAAGGGAGAACTCATCGGCGGGATAGCTCGCGCGACCATGCTGGTCAAGGCGTACACCATAGGTTCCGACGACCACCCGAGGACGATCGTGATAGCGGGGAACGACAAGGATCTCCACGAACGCCTGCGGGAGTGCAACGAGAAAAGCAAGCTAGCTGACAACAAATTTGCTGACGTGTTAATGGAATTGGGAGCGGCGAAAAAAAGTCCCGGGAAAGTTACCGCCGAGGCAATGGCCGAGCTCGATGCGTCCAGAGTAGCGCTCTACGCAGAAATCGCCGAGCATACGGCGGAAGCACTGCAAATTAAAAAAGAAATTGACCTCGCACAGCAGGCACAGGTGGTCGCGGAAAAAAAGGTTTTCACAGGCGCTGAAATACGCATCGGCCAGAAACATTACGAAACCAAACAAGACCGTGAGGGTGGAGTGTTTAAACTCGGGGACAAGGGTGAGCTGGTATTCGGTTAGCTCCCGGAAACCGCTTGCGTGCTCCCGAGTCCAGATCGGATTGTGGCGGGGCAGAAATGAGTGATGGCGT
>CAIQPV010000491.1 GCA_903873725.1 uncultured Nitrosomonadales bacterium | reverse complement strand
TGAATGAGATAACACCCCCAAATACGGCGTCGTGCCGCCTTGAGGATTAATTACATAGCCAATGAAATTAGACAGCACATTCATGTCCACTTCAATTTTTGAGACGCTGGATATTAATTCGGGTGGAATATGATTTAAGGACGCCCCCCCGGGGGCGTCAAGTGTAACTCCGCCATTGCCCCCGTCTTTGAACGTTTTGATATGTATGCTTTTGAGCTTCCAAGACAGGTTGTAATCACCCACTGGCTCTCCAGTCAGTTCCCAAAGCTTCCATCTAAGCGTGAAGTCAATACAGATGTTATCGACTTTCGACCTGCCGGTGTCAAAACAACCGCTATTGTCATATTTTCCACTACCTCCAGACGCATTCACAGCGGCAGCATTAGTGGAGAAAATAATAAGGAAAGTTGAAAACCAAACACTTAAGAACCGAAAAATTATCTTTTCAAATTGCATGGCAACCCATTTCGCTGAAGGATATGAAATGCTACTACATAAAGAATGACAGGTAAATTAGCTACATCGGGATTATTGCCAAGATCTTTGTACGTTAAAAGAATTCGATGCATTAGTTCATCACCTCTCCCAGAACTCTCAACGCCCGCCCACCTCAAACGTTCCCACTTCCACATCCGCCCCCTGCGCGCCCAGCCGCATGATGATGTTTTCATCTTTCTGCTGCGGTGTGCCAAAGCCGGTACTCAGTCTCAGCATCACGGTGGTTGCGCCCGCAACAATCTGTTGGTGGTTGCCGTAGAAATGTGCCTGAACTTTGTACTTGCCGGGTTTGGCGGTGCGTAAGGAAAATTCTTCCGGCCCGTATCCTTGGGTGAAGTCGTTCGACATACGGCCTCCCTGATAACCCAGCCGGTTGCCGTAAAATACTTTCTCGTTATTCGGATCGGTGACCCATAAATCAATATCGGTGTTGTCGGCGTCCCAACTCAACACGGCGCGCATATCCAGCGGCAGGTTACGCAGCAGGCGCGCATCTATCCGGCTGGTATCGATCTTTATATCTTGCGGGGCACGCGCCACGATGGCGTTTAATTCGGCCAGCGCAATCAGTTCAATATCCGGAAAGCGATTATCCCAAGACCGCGCGACGACTTCATATAAATTGTCCACGGCGAGCTGATACTTTCCATCTTCGGCGTAAACCAGGCCAAGATCGCGCCAGGATTGCGGCTCGTTGGGGCTGAGAACCAGCACTTGTTGCAGGATCGGCAGTGCCAATTGGGTTTGTTTGGCTTGCAGCAGGCGATAAGCCAGAATGCGCAAAATTTGCCGGTTTTCAAGATTCATTTCCGCCAGATTGGACAGAATGCGCAAGCCTAATTCCGTTTGTCCGCGCTCCATGAAAATATCCGCCGCGTCCAGAAAAAATGCCGTGCTGTTGGCATAGGTGGGGCGCTCATCCAGATAGATGCCATACATCTGCTCGGGTGTAGTCTCTCGCAGACGTTTCGCATAGGGTGCATCCGGCTCCCATTTTTTGAGTTGGATATTTACTTCGACCGGTTCTGCCGAATGTGCCTCTGACACGGATTTCGAATTTGACGCGACTCGGGCGCTTTGATCTCTCTGCATTGCCTTTTTCGCCTGAGAGTGTGTTGGAGCTGGTGCGAATGACTGCGTAGCAGGAGGCGGCGCAGCCATTGCCACCATTGGTCTTCCGGCCGACCCACCATTTTCATGATCTTCTTTGGGAGGCTCTGGTTTGTCGCCTTTTGGGAAGACCGTCTCCCACCATGCTACTTTTTTCTCAAATTTCGCAGCTACTTCATCGATGTGTTTGTTGCGTTCGCTGCTCTGTTTCTGGGTGAAATAGGCCAGCACCTGTTCATATTCACTGCGCAAAGATTCTGGTGGAACAATCTCGTAACGCGCATAATCTTCAACACGATCCAGCACAATCAGTGAGGTATCGCGTGTCACCATGCCGAAGCGGTTTCCCAAGCGGCGAATTTCGGAACGATTGGCGGAATAGTCGGTTTCCAGTTGTGCAATTCGCAACGCAGCCCAGCGATGGGAAGCCAGCGAAGTCAGTGATTTTGCCGTACTTTGTATTTTGAGGGACTGCGACTGGCGCTTTCCTTGCGCATCGATCCAGCTTAACTCCAGCGTGGTTTGAGGCTCAGTGAGGATGCCTGCGATTTTAAGGCGATTATCTTCGGCATAAACGGATTCGCTGACTAATTCTTTTGCTCCGTTGCTTTGCATACCAAGCAGACGGGTAGTTTGATGGGTCAATTCATTCACGGCATCGGCAGTCGTGGCACTCAACAAATTCAGCAAGCGCCCACCTGTATTTTCCGCTGCCGCCCGCAAGCGCGGCAAATCCGCACTGACCGACGCATTCACGGTATACAGCGGAGCCTCACCCGCCGCCCAAACCCCGCTCCCGTAATTGAATAACCCATCGGAGAACAGTAGGGAAAGTTCAGCCGTTTTGGGGGGCGAGAATGCTTCTGCGGCGGTTGCGCCATCGTAAGCTATATTCTCCAATACGGCACGCAAGGTATGCCAGTCGCCATTTTCAATGGAAAAAGATTGTGGCGCTTCTGCACGATCACGCGCTATTACCAGCTCCACCTTCACGCTGCCCAATATTTTGAAGTAAGCATCCAACAAGGCAAACTCGCGCCCGTGGTCGCGTGCCGCCCCCGAGCCGGATGCATCCCATACCAGCCCCAGTTGTTTGGGAGCTTTTCTGTGGGCGGACTTGCCTGAAGGTGGCGTCACTTCGGCATAAAAATAGATTTGATCGGCGTACGTCTCGGTAGAAATCAAAGACGTTTCGGTATTGGGGTAATCAATGGTCAACAGCCCTTTACCCGCATAGTTTTTGCGCGAGAAACTTACCGATGACCCGGTGCTGGATTTATTTCCAGATGAGGATGAATAGGCGTAGGTAACATTAAGCTGCTCAGCCCCCAGTTGTGCGCGAACAGCCATGGCAGAGTGGCGGCTGGGCGTGGTAGCGTTATGTACAGAGACATTCAGTTGCTCAACGGTTGCGGCAAATTGCAACGGCAGGCGGTAAGTGGTGTTAGAGATTCCTTTGCTGGTGCTGCCCGACAACATCTCGTCAAGCTCCAGCACAACCCGGCGCGTGCCATGCGATGGCAAGGGATAGACGCGTAACTTGTAATTATTTCCCTCTGTCTTTTCCAGCAGTGCGGGGTCGATACGTGCGCGCGATACATCCTCAAACACTTGCTGACCTTTAACTTTGTCCACCGGAACAGCCGGGCGCAGTTCGCCGTTGATATCCAGCGCGAAGCCGCTCACGCTTTGTCCGTCCAATAGCGGAAACTGCAATTCACCTTCGAGTACCCGCTCGTTCGGATTAAAAAACACCATCTCGATGCGCGTATGGGCTGCTGCACCCAACACCTCGGCACGCACGTCCATCTTTTGCAAACGTATTGGCAAACGTGCTTCGGGTACCACCATGCGCGGAACTATATGTATCGGTATGATGACTGGATGCATCGACTGAGCAACGGCGACGCCAGATAATAGGTTTGACGTGAGTAGCAAGAGCGCCCAAAAATAGGTCATTAATTTCGAAACGATGTGTCCCTTGCTCATGATAATTCCCTTTGATATTGCGTCTTAATAAATAGAACTTTAGATTAGAATGAATATTTGTGCCACTTAAACTTAGGACGCAAACGGCGCAAATTTGTCAGGGCTGTTTGTTATTTATTTTGAAATGAATCAGTTGAATTAAACGCTGGATTTTTATTTCCACTAAATAATCCCTTTAAACTATTTGATATTTTTCTTTTAGATTCATCTGTATGATGTTTCATATACATTGGATGTTTTTCTC
>CAIQPV010000490.1 GCA_903873725.1 uncultured Nitrosomonadales bacterium | reverse complement strand
TTTATTTCAGTGCCGCAAGCGCCGCATCATAATTGGGCTCTTCCGCAATTTCTTTTACCAACTCTGCATGAATCACCTTGTTGCTTTCATCCAGCACAACCACTGCGCGTGCGGTTACACCGGCCAGCCCGGTGTTGGTGATTTCAACACCGTAGTTGCGCGCGAATTCGCGTCCACGCATCAGCGACAGCGTAGTGACATTTTCAAGGCCCTCTGCGACGCAGAAGCGGCTCATGGCAAACGGCAGGTCGGCAGAAATTACCAGCACCGCCGTATTATTCAGTTTGCTTGCCGATTCGTTGAATTTGCGCGTGGAAGTCGCGCAAGTCGGCGTGTCCAGGCTGGGCACTATGTTCAGTACCTTGCGCTTGCCGGCAAAATCCTTCAGCCCGACATCTTTCAGGTCTTTGGCAACAAGCGTGAAGTCAGGGGCGGTCTGGCCGACGCTTGGAAAGGCACCATTCAGGGTCACCGGGTTGCCTTTAAGGGTTACAGCAGTCATGTTTATCTCCTTTGGTTAGTTGAATGATTCAATGTTCCGTCCCCAAAATCGTATCGTCGGGGAGATGCTCACTGTATCGGTGAGAAACTCCGGTTAGTTGAGCGCCGCTCGCAAAGCATCGGTATAGCGTTGCAAATCGGCATCAGTCTTGGTCTCGGTCGCGCAAACCAGAATTGCGCTACCCAGTTGAGGATAGTGCCCGGAAAGATTGTAACCGCCCAGAACGCCTTGCGCTTTCATTTTTTCCAGCACGGCAACCGCCGGCCTGGAAAGGAGCAGCACCACTTCGTGGAAATGCGGGCCCTGGAAGGCAGGTTTCACGCCATGGATGCCCGACACTTGTACGGTCAGCGCAGCAGTGTTGGCGTGCGAAGCGACGGCTACGCGGCGAAGCCCTTCTGCCCCCAACAACGCCATGTGAATTGTCGCGGCAGTAACAACCAGGCCTTGATTGGAACAGATGTTGGAGGTGGCCTTGGCGCGGCGAATGTGCTGCTCGCGAGCTTGCAGCGTCAGCGTATAGCCGGTCTTGCCGTCGAGATCCACAGTGCGGCCGATAATGCGGCCCGGCATTTGGCGCACCAGCGCCTGTTTGCAGCACATGAAACCGAAATATGCTCCGCCATTGGACAGTGGCACCCCCAGCGGCTGCCCCTCGCCCACGGCAATATCAGCGCCCTTTACACCCCAATGCCCCGGCGCTTTCAATACCGCCAACGACATCGGGTTGACCAATCCGATGGTCAACGCATTCTGAGTATGCGTCCAGTCGGTCAGCTCATCGACCTTTTCCAGCGCACCGAAAAAATTCGGCTGCGGAATGACTAATGCGGCAAGGTCACTGCCCGCATGTTGTTCCAGGTTTCTGATGTCGGTTGTTCCGGTCGAGGCATCGAAAGGAATCTCGATCAGTTCAATACCCTGAAGTTTGACGATGCTTTGCACCACACTGCGGTAAATCGGTGAAACAGTAGCAGGCAACAACACTTTGCGCGAAGTTTTGTGCGCGCGCACCGCCATCAGGATCGCCTCGGCAAGACCCGACGCGCCGTCGTACAGACTGGCGTTGGAGACGTCCATGCCGGTGAGCGATGCCATCATGGTCTGGTATTCGTACAGCACTTGCAGCGTGCCTTGGCTGGCCTCGGCTTGATAAGGCGTGTAGGCGGTATAGAACTCGCCGCGCGTGGCGAGCTGCCAAACCGCAGCGGGAATGTGATGCTCATAAGCACCCGCGCCGATGAAGTTGAGCAGAGGTGTATCCTGTGCTGCGCGCTCGCCCATCAGACGCGCGACCTGCATCTCGTTCATGCCCTCGGGTACCAGGGTAAGCTTGCCGCTACGCAACTCAGCGGGAATTTCGTCGAACAATGCATCAATATCGGACGCGCCTATGCTGGCGAGCATGGCGGCAATGTCGGGTTCGGTGTGGGGAATGAAGGGCATTTAAATTTCCTAGAAACAGTTTGTAGCTCGTGGCTTGTGGCTGGTAGCCAATAAAGGTGCGTGCTTCGCGCGCGACATTGAAAGCTATAAGCTACCCGCTACTGGCTGCCAGCTTTAGTGTGCTTCGCTATCCACATGTGCCTGATACGCCGTAGCATCCATCAGGCCACTCACGTCGGAGGCATTGTCCGGTTTGAGTTTAAACAACCACGCGGCATACGGGTCTTCGTTTATTGTTTCAGGGGCATTGTCCAGTTCGCTGTTGATTTCGGTTACCGTTCCCCCGACCGGTGCGTACACGTCGGCGGCAGCCTTCACCGATTCCACTACCGCGCATTCTTCACCGGCCTTCAACTTGCGACCAACGGCTGGACTTTCCACAAATACCATGTCGCCGAGCAATTCCTGCGCGTGGTGCGTAATCCCCACACTGACTGTGCCATCGGCCTCGGTTTTGACCCATTCGTGGGAAGCGGTGTATTTCAGGTTGCCCGGGTTGCTCATGTTGATCTCCAAAAACAGTTGATAGTCATTAGTCGTTAGTTGGTTTTGTCGCTGCGCGGTTGTTAACTACACGCTAACGACTAGACACTGACGACCGCCTTGCCATTGCGTGCGAACGGATACTTCACGACCTGCGCCGCCAGCATTTTATCGCGAATCGCGACTTGCACCGTGTCGCCGATCTGTACATCTTTCGGCACGCGTGCCAAGGCAATGGATTTTTCCAGTGTGGGCGAAAAACTGCCGCTGGTAATTTCACCTGCACCGTGTGCGGTGTGCACCTGCTGATGACCGCGCAGCACTCCGCGATCCAGCAATACCAAACCGACCAGTTTGCGTGAGGGCGGGCGAACCAGCAGTGCGGCTTTGCCAATAAAATCGCGCTCACTTTTCAAATCCACAGTCCATCCGAGACCGGACTCCAGCGGGCCGACGCTCTCATCCATGTCCTGGCCGTAAAGGTTCATACCCGCTTCCAGCCGCAACGTATCGCGCGCGCCGAGGCCGATAGGTTTTACACCTGTCTTGTTCAGGGCATGCCAAAATGCTTCCACTTTCTCTTTGGGAAGCATTACCTCGAAGCCATCCTCACCGGTGTAACCGGTGCGCGCCACGAAGTATTCGCCGCAATCGGCAGCCTGGAAATTTTGCAAACCTTCAGTTGCTTTCTTGGTTTGTGGCAACACCTGCCAAACCTTGGTTCGTGCGTTCGGGCCCTGCACTGCAACCATCGCCAGATCGTCGCGCGAAGTGATGGTTATTTGCTGCGCCCACTCTCCCGCCGGCGCGGGGGGGAGGGATGCTACATGTTGCCCGGCTTGTTGTCTCATCCACGCGATGTCCTTGTCCGCTGTGCCTGCGTTGACTACGATGCGGAACCACTGTTCGCTCATGAAATAGATGATGAGATCGTCAATCACCCCGCCGTCCGGGCGCAACATGGCAGAATAGAGCGCTTTGCCGGGTAGTGTGAGCTTGTCGGGGTTATTCGCCAGCAGGTAGCGCAAAAAGGCGCGCACTCCGTGGCCTTTAGCATCCACCACACGCATATGACACACGTCGAACATGCCGCAATCGTTGCGAACCTGATGATGTTCGTCTATCTGGGAGCCGTAATTCACCGGCATATCCCATCCCCCGAAATCCACCATCTTTGCGCCCATGGCGCGATGTGCCGCATTTAATGGAGTTTGCTTTAACGTCATATCCGCTTTCTGAAAATGAACAAGGGCGCAGCACAAAACCGTGCTGCGCCCCATCTGTCCTTGGTACCTGAGAGATTACAACTTGAGTTGCGTGCCCCTTCGGTGGCTGTTAAACAGCTCTCTCCAGATTTGCCTGATCCAACGGTTCCTTGAGCCTGAGCGGTTGCGGGTGTTACGCCTTCGGCGGTGTCATGGATGACACGCTCTCCCATTGTTCTGAACGGCAGGTGCAACTATACCGAAGACGTGGATGAGCAGCAAGTTTGCTGACTGGTGTTGATGAATGATTCCTGCGGCGGCTTTTGCAAGGAATTGTATCCTTAAATACTCAGCCGATCATCCCGGCTTGGGGGACAAGGGAGTTCTTTTAGTTTCCTTCTTGCCAGCCGCCCCCCAGAGCCTTGAGCAAACTTACCGCAGAGATAAACTGTCCGCCACGTATTTGTGACTGAACGCGCAAAGCAGATAATTGACTTTGCTGAACGGTGGCGAGAGTCAGCGCGTTGTCCAGCCCTTCCTTGTAGCGCAACAAGGTAATTTCATAGGCCTTGTTCTGGTCACGTACCGCCTCGTCCTGTTTTTGCCTGGCGAATTCCAAACCGTGCAGGGTACCCAGTGCATCCTGAGCCTCCTGAATAGCAACCAGCACTGATTGCCGGTAATTGGCGACAGCCGCAACATATCCGGCTTGGGCAAAATCTACACCTGCACTTATTCTACCGCCGTCGAACAAAGTCTGGCTGGCCTGTACTCCGACAGACCAAACAAGTGAGGGGGCCGAGATCAGGTTGGACAAGCCATTCGACTCATAGCCACCCAGTACCGGCGACAAACTCAACGATGGAAAATAGGCCGCCTTGGCTACCCCGATCTGGGCATTGGCCGCCGCCATCGCCCGCTCAGCCGAGGCAATATCAGGTCGTCGTTCCAGCAATTTAGCCGGTAATCCGACAGGAATCGCCAGCGGTTTGGCTGGCAGCGAACCAGTACTCAAACTGAAGCTCGCAGCCGGCACGCCGTTCAGTGTCGCCAGCATGTCCTCAGCCTGCTTGCGCTGATTTTTCAGCAATTCGAGTTGTGCCTTGCTCGACTCGACCAAAGCGTTCTGCGTGACTGCATCGCTTTCCGAAGCTGCGCCGAATTCGCGTCGAATGCGGATCAAGTCCAGCACTTTTTCCTGGGATGCTATTGAGTCGGAGACGTAGCCGATTTCCTCGTCAAGTTGGCGCAACTGAAAATAGGTCGAGGCAACCTGGGCAGTCAGCACTAAACGAACGTTTTCACGGTCGGCAGCAGCTTGTTCTGCGCTTGCTCGTGCACTCTCGATGTCGCGGCGTACGCGACCCAGCCAGTCAACCTCATAACTGACAGTCAGGGCTGGTTTGATGTCGTTCTGCACGGTACTGCTGTTGGGCACGCTATAGTTCGCCAGTGGGCGGTTCGCCGAGGTACGGCTTCGCGAAGCATTGGCGCTAAGCGCGACCGTTGGAGCCAAGGAAGCGGCATGCGCATTACTTTCCGCAAGCGCCTGATCGAGACGCGCCACCGCAACTTTCAGGCTCGGGTTATCTTTCAAACAATTGGCTTCGAGTTCGTCAAGCTGCTTGTCGCCAAAGGCTTTCCACCATTCTTTTTTGGGGATGGCGTCGGCGGGATTTGCGGGCAGCCAGCCCGGCTCGGTCTTCCAGGCGACTGGTATGTCTGGCACCGCAGGACGAATATAGTCGGGGCCGATGGGTGCGCAGGCAGCACACAGAAGCGGCAAGCTGACTAGAAATGATATGCGTCGCATGGCTATCATTTTTCCTTGGAATCTTCGGCTGCAATCGCTACCGATTGCCCATCGCTGATCGAATCGGGCGGATTCATGACCACCTTGTCTTCTGACTTCAGTCCGGTCTTGATTTCGACGTCGTGGCCATAGTCAGTACCCAGCGTAACGGTTTGCATCTTGACCTTGCCATCCGGCTGGACAATTGCAACCCGGCTGCCGGCGGAACTGAACAGCAAGGCATTGGTCGGCAGGATCAGCCCGACATCTGATTTCAGCGCGAGCGCGACATCGACATAGGCGCCGGGCAGCAAGCTATGATCGGCATTCGGTATCTGGATTTCGATTTGCAGCGTTCGCGTGGTCGGATCGATTGCCCCCGCAGTGCGGACGATCCTGCCTTTGACAGGTTTGTCGGCAGCCTCCGCTCGTAGAATATCCACGCTGTCGCCGACACGAATCTGTGCCGCATGATTTTGTGGCACATAGGCGTAAAGACGCAGCTTGTCGATTTGCGCGACGGCAAACATCGTCTGTCCGGTGCCGCCGTTTCCGGCATTCATCAGGTCGCCGTTGTCGACATTGCGTTTCGTCACAATGCCGTCGAAGGGGGCCGACACGTTGCCGAAATTTTGTTGATCGCGCAAGCGCTTGAGCACTGCCTCGGTCTGGTGATACGCGGCAGCCTTTTCGTCATATTCCTGCTGCGAAACCGCGTCATGCTCGCGCAATTTCCCCCAGCGTTCGTATGCGATTTTCGCGAGATCGAAATTCGCTTTCGCTTCATCTACTTGTTTATTGACATCGGGAATGTCGAGCGTTGCCAACAGGTCGCCCTTCTTTACCGTCTGGCCGATGTCCTTGAACCACTGCTTTACGTACCCGCTGGTGCGGGCGTAAATCTGCGCTTCGGTAATCCCCTGCAAGGTACCGGGCAGGGTCAGTTTGGCTTCATAACCGCTGGTGCTCGGCTGAACGACGCGCACTTGTAAAATTGAATTTTCCACAGCACGCCTGGCCAGTACCTCCGCATTGGCCCGGCGTTCCAACAGCGCCCGGGCCAAGCCTGCCAGCAACAGCACGATAACGATCACGGCCACCCAACGCGCGGCTTTGACGACCTTGCCGCGGCTGGTTTCCTGAGTGGCCCCGTACAGATGAAATTCCGGTAAGCCCTGATTCGAATGTCGCTGATCAGTCATGATTAAGTCCTATGCAGAAGCGGGTGTAGAAACATCGTCACCTTGTCCGCGAACTTTGCGCACGGCAAGCCGCTGATGGAAAGTGGCGAAGATGACGGGAACGAATAGCAGGGTCGACACGGTTGCAAACAGTAAGCCGCCGATCACCGCCCGGCCAAGCGGTGCATTTTGCTCCGATCCTTCGCCGATGCCGATCGCCATCGGAATCATGCCGAGTATCATCGCCAGGGCCGTCATCAAAACCGGACGCAAGCGGGTGGCACCCGCTTCAAGCGCGGCTGACAGCGGCGGTAGCCCTGCGTCCAGTCGTTGCCGCGCAAATGCGATGACGAGAATACTGTTGGCAGTTGCCACGCCCATGGTCATGATTGCACCGGTCAAAGCCGGCACGCTCAGATCCGTGCCGGTGAGCATCAAGATCCAGGCGATGCCCGCCAAGGCTGCCGGCAGGGCAGAAATAATAATTAACGGATCGAGCCAGGACTGGAAATTAACCACAATCAATAAATAAACCAGAACGATGGCACCCAGAATGCCGATGCCGAGACCAATGTATGAAGATTGCATGGTCTGCACCTGGCCGCGCATGGTGATGCGACTGCCCTTCGGCAGATCAGGTTTGGCCTGGTCTATTATTGTCTGGATTTCATTGGCTGCCGAACCGAGGTCGCGTCCGCGCACGTTTGCAAAGATATCTACGGAGGTCAGGATATTGTAGTGGGTCACAATGCCGGCTTCCCGGATCGGCGCGACCTTTACCAGATTGCCGAGCACCTGCGGCGCATTACCCGTCGCACCGGGGATATTGACCGACAGATGCATCAGGTCATCGAGAGAACTCATCTTGTATTGCGGCATCTGCGTCTGGATGTTGTAGATAAAACCGTTGGCCGGATTGAGGAAAAAAGCCGGTTGGGTCTGCTGGCTCCCCGACAGCGGCAGAAGTATATTCTGCGCGACATCGGTAGGGCTGATTCCGATACTCTGCAAACGGGGGCGATCCATCTCAAGGGCAATTCCCGGCGCATCCAGCCGCTGATGAACATGCACGTCAACGGCCCCGCTGACTGCCTTGATCCGGCTCATTAGCTTACCTGCGAATACAGCGTTATCGGCCGTGTTGCTGCCGTATATCTGCACGTCAATCGCCGCCGGTATACCAAAATTGAGAATCTGGGCGACGATATCGGCCGGCTGAAAAAAGAATTCGATACCCGGAAAGCGTTTGCCGAGGATTGCCGGAATTTTGTCGATATATTCGCTGCTCGGCCTGTGGTCGGGCTTGAGGGATATCAGAATTTCTGCATCCAGCGTGCCGATCGTACCCGAGTTGCTGTAGGAAAGATTAATGCCGCTGTAAGGCAGGCCGATATTGTCAATGATCGAGGCGAGTTCTTCGCCGGGAATAATTTCATGTAATGCCTTGTCGACTTCGTCGATCATCAAGGCGGTATTCTCTATCCGGGTTCCGGTCGGCGCGCGCACATGCAGCTTGATCTGGCCGGTATCGACCGTAGGAAACAGATCCCGCCCCAGCATCAGGTACAAGCCGCAGGACAACAGGCAAAAACCGAGAAAGCCCGCGATAAAACTGCGACGATGCGTCAGCAAATGACTGAGCAGGAGAATGTAGGCGTTGCGCAATTTCTCGAAACGACGGTTAAACGACTCGTGTATGCCATGTATCCACTGCGCAATTTTACCGCTGCGTTTTTGATGCCCCATCAGCAGCAGGGCCAGCGTCGGCACCAGCGTGCGCGACAGCACATACGAGGCCAGCATCGCAAAGACTACGGCCTCGGCCAGCGGAACGAACAGAAAGCGCGCAACCCCTTCGAGGAAAAACATCGGCACGAATACGATGCAAATGCACAGCGTCGAAACAAGGGCCGGAATGGCGATTTCACCCGCGCCGTCAAGGATAGCCTGGTAAAGTTCGGAACCCATATGCAAATGGCGTTCGATATTCTCAATGGTCACGGTCGCGTCGTCGACCAGAATGCCGACGGCCAGCGCCAGTCCGCCCAGCGTCATGATATTGATCGTCTCTCCCACCGCATGCAGCAGCACGACCGAGGTAAATATCGATAACGGAATTGAAATGGCGATAATTGAAGTTGTCCGCCAATTTCCCAAAAAGAGCAGCAACATGATGGCGGTGAGTACCGCTGCGATCAGTGCTTCATGGATGACTCCGGTGATTGCTGTCTTGACGAATGTTGACTGATCCGCCAGCAACGCGACCTCAACGCTCTTCGGCAGCAGTGGAATTAATGTGGGCAGTTTTGCCTTGAGGTCGTTGACCACGTCGAGGGTCGATGCGCCGCCATTTTTGTAAACCGACAAGAGCAGGCCGCGCTGGCCGTTTTGTTTGACGATATTGGTCTGCGGCGAAAAGCCATCGCGGACATGGGCGACCTCACGCAAGAAGGTTGTTGCGCCATTCACGGTTTTGACAGGGATGTTGTTCAACCCGGCTATCGTCGTTATCGAACTATTGAGGCTGACGTTATATTCGGTCTCGTCAATTTTTGCGGTTCCCGAGGGTAGGATAAGATTTTGGCTGCTGATCGCGTTGATCACGTCGGCCGATGTCAGCCCCTTCGCCATAATGGCCTGGGTATCGAGGTCAACCGAAACCAACCGCTGTTTGCCGCCATAGGGCCAAGGAATGGCAACGCCGGGTATCGTCACCAACTGCGGCCTCAAGGTGTTGGTTGCGAGGTCAAACAATCCCTGCTCGGGCACCTCTTTGCTTGACATGCCGATCTGAATCACCGGCACGCTCGACGCGGTGTATTTGATAATCAGCGGTGGCGTGCTTCCCGGCGGCATCTGGCGCAGCACGGGTTGGGAAACAGCCACGACCTGGGCAATGGCGGTCTGGATGTTGACGTTCGGCTGAAAGTAAATCTTGACTACCGCAATGCCGTTCAACGACTGCGATTCGATATGCTCGATGTCGTTAACCGTCGTGGTCAGGATGCGCTCATGGATCGAAGTGATGCGGTCGGCCATTTCCTGGGGGCGCAATCCGGTATAGTTCCAGATTACGCTGATAACCGGAATATCGATTTCCGGCAACACGTCCACTGGCGTGCGCAAAATGGCAAGCGGCGTGGCAAGCAAAATAATGATCGCCAAGACTATAAAGGTATAGGGCCTTCGTAACGCTAATTCAACAATCCACATTGAAAAAAGTTACCTTCCTTGTCTATAACGCCAACGACTTGGTATGCATCAGGGATAATCCTGCCGTGTGGGGCGAACCACGATGTCGCTGATATGAACGTGAGGAGGCTGGGCCACGATATAGTGAATCGCATTCGCCACATCTTCCCCATGCAACAAGGGGCCAAAGCCATCCTCGAATTTTTTTACCAGATCGTCACCATAGCCTGCCGCCTCCTGAAAACCGCTGATAACGATGCCCGGTTCAACCAAGGACACGCGAATACCTTTAGATCCTACCTCGCGGCGCAGTCCTTCGGCCAATGAATGGACGGCGAATTTGGTGGCACCGTAAACCGCACTGAATGGAGAGATGTGTCGCCCCACCACAGAACCAATAATCACGATATCCGCAGCCTGTTTTGGGTAGTCGGCCAATTGCCTGTCCAGCATTTTTCGCGCAGCTTTTTGCAGCAATACCAAAGTTCCGGTTACGTTCAGTTTGAGCATGTTTTCAAATCCGGACAAATCGGCATCCTTGACTGAACCGCTCAAGCCTCGTCCGGCATTCGCAACGACGACGTCAGCGGTCTTTCCAAAGCGTTCTAGTGCTGAAGCAAAGAGCCCTTCCAATACTAAGCTCTCGGAAGCATCGCCTGCCACGCCGCAAAATGCCGTCCCCAACTCTTGTTCAAGCGCCCGAAGTTTTTCAGCATTACGGGCATTGCCTACCACGCCATAACCACCGGCAACAAATCTTCTTGCTGTTGCTTCCCCAATGCCGGAGGTTGCTCCGGTAATGATCGCGATCCGTGAATATTGATCAGTCATGAGAGTTCTCCCCCTAAGTCTCGCAGCAGCTTCTCAATGTGGATAAATGTGGGAAGCCATGTCAGCACCCGTCCATCAATCCGTCGGCTAACCGATTTCGGCAACCAGGCTCGGGTAATCGGTATATCCTACCCTCGGATCCTGAAGGCCATACCCGTAGAAAGTTTCAGGGTGGTATGAATTAAGCGGCACATTCAGTTGCAGACGGCGCGGCAAGTCCGGATTGGAAATAAAGTCCTTGCCAAAAGAGACTGCATCCGCCTCGCCTGCCGCGATCACTTGCTGAGCCGTCTCACGGTTGAAGCCCTCGTTTGCAATGAGGACGCCGCCAAAACGTTTTTTTAATTCCGGACTGATGCGATTTTCCCCCAGGGACTCTCTGGTGAAAATAAAGGCAATGCCACGTTTGCCCAATTGTTCCGCTACATATCCAAAAGTCGCAAGGGGATTCGAGTCACCCATAGAATGTGCGTCGCCTCTGGGAGCCAGATGCATCCCGACCCGACCCGCACCCCAAACTGAAATTGCGGCATCGGTCACTTCCAGCATAATCCGTGCGCGATTTTCTATGGAACCGCCGTAGGTATCGGTACGCTTATTGGTGCTGTCCTGCAGGAACTGATCCAGCAAGTAGCCGTTGGCACCATGAATTTCGACACCGTCAAACCCGGCCCGTTTGGCATTTTCCGCGCCTTTGCGGTAGTCTTCCACAATAGTTGAAATTTCAGAAGTTTCCAGGGCGCGGGGTACCACATATTCCTGCTTGGGACGCAACAGGCTGACGTGGCCTTGGGGGGCGATGGCGCTGGGTGCGACTGGTAATTTCCCATCGAGATAGTCGGGATGTGAAACCCGACCCACATGCCAGAGTTGCAAGAATATGCGCCCCCCTGTGGCGTGGACGGCTTTGGTGACAATTTTCCAGCCATCAACCTGTTCATCCGACCAGATTCCCGGGGTATCGGGATAACCGACCCCTTGCGGGGAAACCGAGGTTGCTTCGCTTAGAATTAACCCGGCACTGGCCCGCTGGGCATAGTATTCGGCCATCAATTCATTTGGCACCCGTCCGGCATTGGCGCGGCAACGAGTAAGCGGGGACATCACAACGCGGTTGGGAAGATTCAGTTCACCAAGTTGGATGGGGGTAATCAGGTTGCTCAATTTGCTCTCCTTGTTCTGTGAAGTTATTTAAAGGTCACTCCGAATCCGATCGAGAAACTTGTCAATCATGGCTTCGTTGCGGGAATAAAAAATCCATTGGCCTACTTTCCGGGTCGTGACCAGCCCGGCCCGCTGTAAAGTGGCCAAGTGGGCCGAGATGGTGGATTGGGAAAGGTTTGCCTTTTCAAAAACTTTGCCGGCACAAACCCCGAGTTCAAACGAATGAACCTGGGCAGGAAAGGACTTTTGAGGGTTCTTCAACCATCCGAGAATTTTCCTGCGAACCGGATGGGCCAATGCCTTGATGATGTCATCAATGTCAGGGGCAGGTTTTTTTGTCGTGGTGGCCATACAATTTGCCGGTGCAATACATAGCAGATATTTCGATAATGTCCGAATTATAAATCGTCTAAACAAGAAATACAAACAGACGAAACACTCAGCTCAGCGGCAATGCTTTGAGGTTCAATCAGCAGCTTTTGGGCGCAGTGAAATTTTTACGCTGTCATGGCAAATGTTTGATGCCGGTGATTTTGGCTTGTGCGACTGCTTGTGCCAGTGCTTCGACGGCTTCTGTGCGTGCAAAGCTCTTGCGCCATGCCAGTGCGATGCGCCTCGACGGCACGGGCTTGGCGAACGGTATGACTTTCAGCAGGCGGCTTCGGTAGCGTAAGCTATTCGCCGAGGCGGGCAGCACAGTAACGCCCAGACCGGATGCAACCATGTTACGGATGGTTTCCAGTGAAGTGCCATGCTGTATATCCGCTCGCTTGCGGCTGAGGTCGGGACAGGCTTCAGCCACCTGGTTGCTGAAGCAATGTCCCGAGTCCAGCAGCAGCACTTTTTCCTCTGCCAGTTCTTCCGCCTTGATGCTGCGACGACCCGCCCAGCGATGGTCATCGCTAACGACCACGTCGAACGGTTCGTCATATAAAGGAACGGTGGTAATGTTGGCGTCGCCGAACGGGAGTGCAATGATGATGGCATCAAGTTTTCCGTTGCGGAGCATGGTGTCCAAATTGGCGGTGATATTTTCTTCCACTTCCAGCGGCATCTTTGGGGCGATCCTTTTGAGTGCGGGGATCAGGTCTGGCAATAGATAAGGGCCGACGCTGTGAATGACGCCAAGGTGTAACGGAGCAGCTAGCTGGTTCTGCCCCTGCACGGCGATTTCACGAATGCGTTTCGCTTCTTCCAGAACGCGCTGTGCCTGTTCGACAATGGCACTGCCGACCGGGGTGATTTTAATCTCGCTCTTGCCCCGTTCGAATATTTTCACACCCAACTCATCCTCCAGCTTTTGTATTGCCAGCGACAGTGCGGGCTGGCTGATGAAAGATTTTTCAGCCGCACGGCGAAAGTTGCGTTCCCGTGCCACGGCAACGATGAAGCGCAGTTCGTTAAATGTCATACCACCTCCTGACAGAACCTTATTTCAGATGATTTATATATTAAATCAACCATGTCATAATAATCAATTTGATTTATTATCCGGCAAAGTTTACATTGCGTCCGTGGACAGAAACAACTTCATTAACCAACCAAAAGGAGAACATCATGCAACGACCGGATATCAAAACGAAGGCCAATCTTGAAGCGGCATTTGCAGGGGAATCAATGGCCCATATCAAGTATCGATATTTTGCCAGGATCGCACGAGCTGCGGGTGACGAGGAAACTGCAAAAATATTCGAGGAAACCGCCAACCAGGAAGTGCAGCATGCGTTAGGCCACCTTGACCTGCTGTACCCGAAAGAAACCTTGACCCCGGCACGTTGCCTGGAGATGGCGATAGAGGGAGAAACTTACGAATATACCGAAATGTATCCGGGCTTTCTCAAAACGGCGCAGGAGGAAGGACATGCTTTGGCTGTCTCCGAAATAAGCGACCAGATTACCGAATCCAAGGAACATGCCGCACGATTTGAGGCAACACTGGAAAAAGCTGCCAAGCGATTTGCGGCGCTGGCGAAGGTGGAAGAACGCCATGCCAATCAATACCGTGCAGAGCTGGCAAAAATATCGGCTTGAACTATATAAACCCAAGGAGAAATAACATGAAAGTTTGGCAATGCGTAGTTTGCGGTTTTATTTATGACGAAACGGCCGGTTTACCGGCAGAAGGTATCAAACCCGGCACGGCATGGGCTGATATACCCGATAACTGGTCATGTCCGGATTGTGGTGTGGCCAAGGCTGATTTCGAGATGATCGAGGTTTAGCAAGCCGGTTTTCAAAGAGGCCGGCCGGGCGTCGGTACGGCCTCGTCGCGCTTGGAGGTGTGTAATAAAACAAGTAAATGCCAGGCAGCCTGGCAAAGGAGTAAGTCGTGAAACCTATTATAGTGATTGGCAGCGGTTTGGCGGGATATACCCTAATACGGGAATTTCGCAAACTTAATCCTGACACACCCATTATTTTGATTTCACGCGACAGCGGGGACTATTATTCCAAGCCGATGCTGTCGAATGCCCTTGCACAAGGGAAAGATGCGGCCAGCCTGGTGCAGACTCCCGCATTGATCATGGCTCAACAGCTCAATATCAAAGTGCTGGCACATGCTGAAGTACATGCTATCCACCGCTTCGACAAAAAGCTGGACACATCTGCCGGAGTATTTGAATATGACAAGCTGGTATTGGCATTGGGGGCTGACCCGATACGCATTCCGTTACAAGGCAATGCAGCCGGTGCAGTGCTGTCGGTGAACAATCTGGCCGATTACGCCGGTTTCCGCGATGCGCTTGCCGGTGCCAAATCCGTTTCAATAATGGGAGGGGGGCTGATTGGCTGCGAATTTGCCAACGATCTTGCAGCAGCCGGATTTGCCGTCACAGTGATTGACCCCGGCCCCTTCCCGCTTGCCAGCCTCATGCCTGAACTGGCCGGCAAGCAGTTGCTGAAACCATTGGCCGAACTTGGGGTGACATGGCGCTTCGGCACAGCAGTACAAAGCATGGATTCATTGACCAGTGGCTATGCCCTCACTCTTGCCGATGGAACGGTTGTGCAAACCGACATCGTATTGTCAGCGGTCGGTTTACGCCCCCGAACCCAACTTGCAGGGGAGGCGGGACTAGATGTTAATCGCGGCATTGTGGTAAATGACCGGCTGTGCAGCATTGACAAGAATATCTTCGCGCTGGGTGATTGTGCCGAGATTGAGGGCAGAGTGCTGCCTTATGTATTACCTATCATGCATGGAGGAAGAGCTTTGGCCCGAATCCTGAATGGTGAAGAAACACAGCTTGTTTTCCCGGCGATGCCGGTCGTGGTGAAAACCACGGCTCATCCCATCGCCTTATTGCCGGTGGCTCGCGATCTTCCAGGCGAATGGCTGACAATGGCATCCGGCTCAGGGCTTAAAATGGGATTTTTCGATACACAAAACAAAATAAGAGGATTTGTGCTTACCGGAGAATACGCCAGTGAGAGGAACACAATGACGAAAATGCTCGGTACGTGATAGTTGCAGAGGTGCATCCAACCATCGTCGCTGTAATTGCCGTAATCTCCCTGATTTGTGAATGCGCTTATTGATTCCAGTCGGGATTTCGTGTCGTTTTCGCCATTACCCGCTCTGCGGCCAGTACGGCTGGCAACGGCACAGATTTCACCTCGGATAAAACAAAAATAACCGGTAACCCGAGGGTTTTAGGTCCGTGGTGTCCAGATTGAGTTTGACGCTGAGCTCGCGGTTGGCTGCGAGACCTTGTTTCTCGTCCTCATCAGGCTTAAGGTATTCCGCCGGGCGGAAGGTGCGACGCGCCAGCGGCTTTTCTTGTGTATCGGTGAGGGTCAGTTCAAGTTGGGGGTAGGCTTGAGCGTGGGGAGCGTGGTTGCGCAGCAGGGCATTAAGGGCGATGACGCCGGACTGTGCCGGATCGGCTTCCAGATCGGACGCTTCAATGCTCATCAAATCAGCATCCTGCGGCAAAGGCACGGTGCACTGAAGCAGGTTGCAATAGGAAAGCAGAGCAGTCTTGAGGGCCGGCTGGCTGGCGGCGATTTCGGTGCGGAAGTAATATGCAGCTTGTGCCAGCAATACGATTATTAGCAGCAGGCAACCGGCTATCCACGGCCCGGCACTCTTCTTTTTGACGGGTTCGGAAAACAGGGCATCGGGATTATCCGCGAAAGTAATTTTTTGCGCTTCCGTGATGAGTTTGGCAGGTTCGGTTTCCTCTTGCTGTTCTATAACTTGCCGATCTGTGTGCTCTTGTCCCGCTCCGGTACGTTCATCAAGGCCGGGGGCAATTTCTTCGCGCGTTGCGGGAACAGGCAGTGTTTCTACGGCTGGTTGCCGGATTACTTCCGGCCCAATGGGCAAATCGAGTTGGGGGCTGGGCTGGTCGTCCTGTAAATAGTCCGTGGCATTGAACACGGCCTGACACCGCCCGCAACGCACCAGGCCCTGATGCGCGTCCAGCTGCAACTGGCTGACCTTGAAGCGGGTATTGCATGTCGGACATAGTGTAGTCGAACTCATCTCTTTACGCCGGACACACACGCCCAGCCTTCGTCCATGATCGGGGACTCTAGGTTAAACCATTGCGAATAAATTTTCATCACGTCTTCTGCCTGTTCACTCAGAATGCCGGACAGGACTATGCGTCCGCTTTGCCGCGTGACACCGGCAAGCAACGGGGCGAGCACTTTGAGCGGGTTGGTAAGGATGTTGGCGACGACGATGTCGGTTTGCTGTTTTGGAGCGCCGTCCGGCAGATAAAACTGTGCCGCAACCCGGTTGGTAATTGCATTGTCGCGGCTGGCCTGCACTGCCTGTGTGTCAACATCCACTCCGACAGCGCTGGAAGCACCCAATTTGAGCGCGGCGATGGCAAGAATGCCGGAGCCGCAGCCGTAATCCAGCACCGATTCACCGCCTTTGATATTGGTATCCAGCCAGCGCAGGCACAGGCGCGTGGTGGGATGGCTGCCGGTGCCGAAGGCCAGGCCGGGGTCGAGCACGATATTGATCGCAGCGGGGTCGGATGGGGTGTGCCAGGTGGGCACAATCCACAAGCGTGGAGAAATGGGGATAGGGTTAAACTGCGCTTGGGTCAGGCGCACCCAGTCGTTGTCTTCCAGGGTTTTAGTGTGATAGGCGGGAGGCTGCGCCATACCGATGGCGCGCGCCGCTTGCTGCATGATCGAGTCTATCTGTGCGTTTTCGGGAAACAGGGCGGTGACGCAATTATGCGACCACAGGTGAGGAGCCGGCTCTCCCGGTTCACCAAAGATGGCATTCTCTTCAGGGGTGTCGGCGTCCGCATCGTGCACATCGACCGATAGCGCGCCGAGTTCCATCAATACATCACTTAAAACTTCGGCTTGCTGTTCGGAGGCAGTAACCGTCAGCGTAAGCCACGGCATGGCTATTCACCCTTGACACGTTCGGACAGCTTGTGTTCCAGATAGTGAATACTGGTGCCGCCGCGCAGAAAGGCTGCGTCCAGCAAAAGTTCCTGATGTAACGGAATATTGGTGTCTATTCCTTCCACGGCCATTTCCGACAGGGCAATGCGCATGCGCGCCATAGCCTGTTCGCGGGTGTCGCCATAGGCGATGATCTTGCCGATCATGGAATCGTAATTCGGCGGTACGAAGTAGTTGGCATAGACAGGCGAATCCACGCGAATACCGGGGCCGCCCGGAGTATGCCAAGTGGTGATGCGTCCGGGCGATGGCGTGAATTTGTAAGGGTGTTCGGCATTGATGCGGCATTCGACGGCGTGGCCTTTGAACGCGATGTCCCTTTGCCGAATACTGAGTTTTTCACCGGCAGCGATGCGGATCTGCTGTTGAACGATGTCAATGCCGGTAATCATTTCAGTGACCGGGTGTTCCACCTGCACGCGTGTGTTCATCTCGATGAAGTAAAACTCATTATTCTCGAACAGGAACTCGAAAGTTCCCGCGCCGCGATAGCCGATCTTGCGGCACGCTTCGGCGCAACGTTCGCCAATTTTGTTGCGCAAGCGCGTATTGAGCAACGGGGCGGGCGCTTCTTCGATAATTTTCTGGTGGCGGCGTTGCATGGAGCAGTCGCGTTCGCCCAGATAAACGGCGTTGCCATAGGAATCGGCAAGCACCTGAAACTCGATATGGCGCGGATTCTCCAGAAATTTCTCCATATACACCATGGGATTATTGAAGGCCGCCTGCGCTTCGCTGCGCGTCATGGTCACTGCATTAACTAACGCGGCTTCAGTATGCACCACCCGCATGCCGCGCCCGCCGCCGCCGCCGGAAGCCTTGATAATGACCGGGTAGCCGATACTGCGCGCGATCTTGATGATTTCGGCCGGGTTATCCGGTAGCGCGCCATCCACACCCGGCACACAGGGCACCCCTGCCTTTTTCATGGTGAGCTTGGCGGTAACCTTGTCGCCCATCATGCGGATAGTTTCGGGGCGCGGGCCGATAAACACGAAACCGCTTTTTTCCACTCGCTCGGCAAAATCGGCGTTCTCCGACAGAAAGCCGTAACCGGGATGGATTGCCTGTGCGTCGGTAACCTCTGCCGCACTGATAATGGCAGGGATGTTCAGATAGCTTTGATTGGAGGGGGCGGGGCCGATGCACACCGACTCGTCCGCCAGCCTCACATACTTGGCGTCAGCATCGGCCACAGAGTGGACGGCAACGGTCTTGATGCCCATCTCACGGCAGGCACGCTGTATACGCAGGGCGATTTCGCCACGGTTGGCGATAAGGATTTTTTCGAACATGGTTGGTGTTGGCTCCGGTTTGGACGCTACGCGCATGATTCCGCGTTTCAACAGGCCGGGCTGCGGTTCGCTGGCAACCGGCTGCTTGTTTTCGCCTTGTTTGGCGGGCGGTTTCTTTTCAATCATGGTTGATAATCAAGAGAACCATGGGTGGTTAGCCGATGATAAAGAGAGGTTGACCATATTCCACCGGCTGGCCGTTCTCCACCAGAACGGCTTTGATAACGCCAGCCTTGTCGGACTCGATTTCATTCAACAGTTTCATCGCCTCGATGATACACAGGGTGTCGCCCACACTCACGCTTTGGCCCACTTCCACGAAAGACTTGGCGCCGGGAGAAGAACAACGGTAGAAGCTTCCAACCATGGGCGATTTCACCGCATGGCCTTCCGGCTGGACTTCCTTGACCGGTTCAGCAGGCGCAGCCGGCGCAAGTTGGGGCGCGGGAGCTGCCACCATCTGCTGCTGCGGTGCAGCATAGACTTGCTGCAACATGGAGGATGGGGAACGGGTGATACGTACACGTTCCTCACCCTCGCTGATTTCCAGTTCGGCGATGCCGGAGCTTTCAACCAGTTCGATCAGGGTCTTGAGTTTACGTAAATCCATAATGTGCTTCTCCTGAATTTTTAAGGGTATTGCAGCGCAAATTGCACTGCGAGTTCGTAACCGGTTGCTCCCAGACCGCTGATAACGCCGACAGCGAGATCGGAGAAATAAGATTCTTTGCGGAATGCTTCGCGGGCAAACACATTTGAAATGTGAATTTCGATAAACGGGATGGCGACTGCCGCCAATGCGTCGCGCAGAGCCACGCTGGTATGGGTGAAGGCGGCGGGATTGATAATGATGAAATCGGTGTTGTCCTGGCGTGCCTGCTGCACACGATCCACCAAGGCGGCTTCGGCATTGCTTTGGAAAAATTGCAGATTTGCACCTTTCGTGTGCGCTAATTGTTGCAATTTCCGGTTAATTTCGTCCAACGTGATGCGACCATACACGTCCGGCTCGCGGCTGCCGAGCAGGTTCAGGTTGGGTCCATGCAACACCAGAAGATTCTTCATAAAGTGCAGTTTGCCGCAAAATGGGGGGAGTTGTCCAGATTTAACTGCTTCAAGTCATGGATCGGGGGTAGACAATGCGTACCCTGACACAGCCAGGCTGTCGTGCCTTGCCTATCCGGCTTGTCGAGCACACCCGGCAAATTATGTTCGCCGCCCTTCAACGCCACGCACAGCAAATCCGGGCGGTACGCTTCACTCACGGAGGACAGCCACAAACGGGCATCCTTGCCGCGTAGCACTAACATACATGGCGGCACCAGATATTACTGCAATACGGTAAGCAAGGTGGCGAAGCCTGCGGGATGCTGGTTCGCCGAGGGATAGAGCAGGCGCAGTGCGCGTTCCGAAGCCGCCAGATACCGTGTTTCCCCCAGCAGATGTCCCAGGCGCTGCAACACCCGCGCCGCGACTGCATTACCACAGGGGGTGGCGTTATCATGCAACGGCTTGGGACGCTGGATCAAGGTTTCATGGTCATGCGCAGTAAAGTAGAAACCGCCATGCTCCTGGTCGGAAAACTGTGCCAGCAATACTTCGGCCAGTTCGCATGCCCAGGTTAAATCTGCAAGTTGGAATTCGGCCTGCATCAGTTCGACCAGCCCTTCCAGCAGGAATGCGTAGTCATCGAGGTAGGCGTTCAGCTTGGACAGGGCATCCTTGTTTACCGCAAGCAACAACCCGTCTCGCCACAACGCGGCATGGATAAAATCCGCCGCGCGGCGCGCCGAAGCCAGCAAATCGTCCCGGTCGAGCACCCGGGCGGCATGCGCCATCCCTTTGATCATCAGGCCGTTCCACGAAGTCAGCACCTTCTCGTCGCGCCCCGGGCGTACCCGTTGCTCACGTTTTGCCAGAAGCTTGGCGCGCGCCTTTGCAAGCAGTCGTTCGCATTCCCGCTGCGGATAGCCAAGTTGTCCCGAAACCTCTGGCAAGCCGCGCGCCACGCGCAAATGCCAGTGTCCCTCGAAGTTGGCAGGCCGATCCAGACCGTAATGTGCCACGCAGACCGCGTATTCGGCTGGGTCGAGCTCCTGCCGCAATTCTTCTTGCGTCCAGACATAGAACTTGCCTTCTTCGTGCTCCGAGTCGGCATCAAGCGTGGCGTAATAACCGCCTTGGGGCGATTGCATCTCGCGCATTACCCAGGCAGCGATTTCTTCCGCCACTTGTTTATACATCGGGTCACCGGTAATCTGCCATGCATCGACGTACAGCGGCAGCAATTGCGCGTTGTCGTAAAGCATTTTCTCGAAATGCGGTATCTCCCAGCGCTCATCCACACTGTAGCGAAAAAATCCGCCGCCTATATGGTCGTAAATGCCGCCTTGCGCCATGCGAGCAAGGGAATACAGCGCCATTTGCGCCAGGCTGTCGTCGCCGACGCGCGCCGATTCGCGCAGGCATAGTTCCAGTTCTGCGGGGTGGGGGAACTTGGGCGCGCTGCCGAAGCCCCCATGCTGCGTATCGCAACTCGCTTTCAGCTCTTGCATGGCTGTTGCCAACGGCGATGCATCCATCTCGCCGTCCGCAGATACTGTTATATTCCGGCTGCGCTCGAAGGCCTCGGTCAACGCAACGTCTTGGCGCGCAATTTCCACCCTTTGCTCGCGATAGAACGCAGCCACGCGCGGCAACAGTTCGGCGAAACCCGGCAAGTTGTAGCGCGATTGTTTGGGAAAATAGGTGCCCCCGAAGAATGGTTGCTGTTGGGGTGTCAGGAACATGGTCAGCGGCCAGCCCCCGGATCGCCCGGTCAGCATGGCTTGGGCAGTCTGGTAAATCTGGTCGAGATCGGGACGTTCTTCGCGGTCAACCTTGATGTTGATGAAATGCTTGTTCATCAGCGCCGCGACCTCTGCGTCCTCGAACGACTCGTGTGCCATGACATGACACCAGTGGCAAGCCGAATAGCCTATGGAAAGCAGGATGGGCTTGTCCTGCTCACGTGCCGCGGCAAGGGCCTGTTCCCCCCACGCATACCAATCCACCGGGTTGCTGGCATGCTGCCGCAGGTAGGGGGAGGTTTCTTGTTTCAAGCGATTTGTCATAGGTGAGTTCCTGAAAATTGTCGGCAACCAATTTGAAATTGCTATCCGTCCCGCATGTATACAAAAACGCTTGGAAATGTTGGCCGTTCAGTTAACGTATTGAAAATCCAGTTGCTCGGTG
>CAIQPV010000489.1 GCA_903873725.1 uncultured Nitrosomonadales bacterium | reverse complement strand
GGATTCCCGCCTGCGCGGGAATGACGAAGGTAGTGGTAAAATACGTATCTTATTCGAGAAAGCCCCGCATGTCCGACATCCTGAAAAAAATTCTCGCCGTCAAAGCGCAAGAAATAGCTGCCGCACAAATCTCGAAACCACTGGCGCAAATTCGCAGCGAGGCAGAACAATCTTCGCCCCCGCGCGATTTCACGGGCGCGATCCGCAGCAAGATTGCAGAAGGGAAACCCGCAGTAATCGCCGAAATAAAAAAGGCCAGCCCGAGCAAAGGAATTTTGCGCGCGGATTTTCGTCCGGCGGAGATTGCCGCCGGCTATGCCCGGCATGGCGCGGCATGTTTGTCGGTGCTGACCGATCAACAGTTCTTCCAGGGCAACGCTGAATACCTCAGGCAAGCGCGGGACGCTTGCAGCCTGCCCGTGCTGCGCAAGGATTTCATGGTGGATCAATACCAGATTTACCAGGCACGGGCGATGGGCGCGGATGCCATTCTGCTGATTGCGTCCGCGCTGGATTTGCAGCAGATGCAACTGTTCGAGGCCGTGGCGCACAGTCTGCACATGGCCGTGCTGGTGGAAGTGCATGACGGCGACGAACTGGAAATCGCCTTGCAGCTCGCAACCCCGCTTATCGGCATCAACAACCGCAACCTGCGAACCTTCGGGGTCAGCCTGCAAACCACGATCGACCTGTTGCCGCGTATCCCGCAAGGGCGCATCGTGGTGACCGAAAGCGGAATTTTAAACTCGGCGGATGTACGGCTGATGCGTCAACACCTGGTGCAGGCTTTCCTGGTGGGCGAAGCTTTCATGCGCGCTGAAGAACCGGGAGAGGAACTGGAAAAAGTGTTTGGGTAGGGAAGCACGCGAGGTTTGTGTTTGCTATCCGGTTTCAAATCCACGCCCAATACTGTTAGATTAAGAGAAACTCCGTTCGCCCTGAGCTTGTCGAAGGGTTTCAGGTTAATTGGGTATTCCCATCACGCCCCTGCCACAGATGCTGTCGCTAACGGCAAAAATAATGACAACGGTGAATCTGGCAGGGGGATAAAACCGTGATGTTTATAGAAGGCTGCGGCCTTGGCATCTTTAGCATCAACCAACATGGCGTAGGCTGCTATGTCCGAGACAAACGCACGGTTCAACGCATCCGCAAGCAATGCACCGCCGAGTCCCAACCCCTTGAAATTTTGATCAACGGCCAAGCGCCCCATTCGCACTGCCGGCACCAATGGATAACGAGGCAATTTTTTAGCTGTACCCGATGGAAGGCCGGTTAGCGGGACACTTGTTGCCGCCAGCGTATAATAGCCCGCGACGAGTTGCTCACTTGTTAATGCCACAAAACATGCAGTCACTCTACGCCGGATATCTTGAGTGACTTGCTGCTGCAAGTAGCGATCCAGTGGCTCTGAACCACAGCTAAACGAGGTGCGGTCATGTGTTGCATCAAGCGGAAGAACTTGCAAATTGGCTTTGCTCATTCAACTCCCAACAACTTTTTACGACGTGCAAAAGCGCGTTTTAATGCCGCTGTTGGCTTGGCTGGGGATATCAATGCCGCCGCAAAACACTCCTGATCATCCAGTGACAATCTGATAACACCTGACTGTTCGATGGCACGCCGGGCTGCGTCTTGTACGGCAGAGACGACGAAATCAGTCATGGTACGCCCCTCAATCTCAGCGGCGCGCTTTAGCATGACGTGCAGTTCAGTACTAATCCGAGCTTCGAGGCGAGCGGTTGAAATTATTGCTGCCATGGCGAATCCTCCTTTTTAAAAATGTACGGCAATTTGCCGGAATTGTCAAGTTTTGCCACAGGGGCGTGATGGGGATATCCAATATTAATTAAAATCTAAGCTGATTGATCTTAATCCCCATAAGCGTAAAATTTTATGTTGTTGCAAAAAAACCACACTTGCAATGATTTTACTTGCCCGGGCTGATCTGCTGTGGATAATGCACACCAGAGTTCTCTGTAGTAGGGGAATTTTCTAAAGGTTGTCGGCTTCGGCCGGGTTTAAAACCTGAAAACTTATTACTTAATATTTTAGGAGTTTATATGCAAAAGAAAATTATCGCTCTCGCTGTTGTTGCTGCCGCTGCTTCTGCACCGGCTTTCGCTGATACGACTCTGTACGGTTTGGTTGACATGGCAGTTGCAAACGTTTCTGCTGACTCTCAGAGAAGCGACTTTCTGGCTGTTTCCGGTGGTTTGTCCACTTCCCGCTTTGGTATCAAGTCTGCTGAAGACCTCGGCGGTGGCTTGAAGGCTGTAGTCAATCTGGAATACAAGGTTGATGCCGGAACATCTACATTGAGTGGAGGAACAAACAACGGAGTTACTGCACGCCAGCAACTGCTCGGTTTGGCCGGTGATTTCGGTACGGTTGCTGCCGGTTACCTGCAAACTACCGCTTGGGATTTCCAGAATAGCTACGATCCGACTTCCGGTTCTACCGTTTCGCCTCTCGGTAACGTCACCAAAGCGGGCGACTTCCTGATTGGTTCCGTTGCAGCAGCGGCTCGCGCACAACGCGCTCTGGCTTACATTTCCCCGAACATGAGCGGTGTAACGGTTGCCGTGAACTACTCCACCAACCTTGGTGATGGGTTAGGTAACCTGACTCTGCCAAGCGGCCAAGCCAATGGTCTGAAGACCACAGCAACATTGGTTTCTGCTAACTACGCTGGCGGCCCGATTGCTGCTGGCTTCGTTTATGCAGGCACGAGCAACGACTCTACTCCACAGGCTGCAATCGCCAGTGAATGGGCATTGGGTGGTTCGTATGACTTCGGCGTTGCCAAGCTGTTTGCAACTTACCAGTCTAACTCCCCTTCCCATGTAGCTAATACTACATCTAGCAAGGCTGAATCTGTCAGTGCTGTAGCCCCAGTTGGTCCGGGCGCCTTGGTGCTGAGCTATGCCAAGGACAATATGGCAACGAACAGTACCAGTGCTTCCGGTGAGACCGTTGGCT
>CAIQPV010000488.1 GCA_903873725.1 uncultured Nitrosomonadales bacterium | reverse complement strand
TACCAGCGCCGCCGTCCCGAACAGACGCTGTGGTATCGCACTGTTCAGACGCACTTCGAAACTTGGCTGGCACTTTCAAGCGGGGAATACAATGAATCGCCGCCTGCTCATGTGGAGAATGCCTTTCGTCGCTATCTCGAATGCGGAATTTTGGCGCACGGTTTCGCCA
The DNA here is from genome assembly GCA_903873725.1 of uncultured Nitrosomonadales bacterium. Classification (GTDB taxonomy): domain Bacteria; phylum Pseudomonadota; class Gammaproteobacteria; order Burkholderiales; family Gallionellaceae; genus CAIQPV01. The sequence goes on along the minus strand of CAIQPV010000488.1, from coordinate 2,365 downwards.
GAGCTCATTGTGACGAGTGCGGACACGACTTCCTGATCGCCTTCTCCTGCAAAGGTCGTGGCGTATGCCCTTCGTGCAACACACGGCGCATGGTCGAAACAGCCGCGCATCTGGCCGATCACGTGTTTCCCCGGTTGCCGGTACGTCAATGGGTACTCTCGGTGCCCAAGCGGCTGCGCTATTACTTGCAACGTGATGTAGCCTTGCAAGGTGCTGTCTTGCGCATCTTTCTGCGCGAGGTGGAACGGTGCTTGCGCGAACACAGCCCGGGTTGCAATGCCCAAGCCCGAATAGGCGCGGTTGCCTTCATCCACCGCTTCGGCTCGTCCCTTAACGAGCACGTCCACTTTCACTGCTGTATCGTTGACGGGGTATTTGAGCCAGCCGCCAATGCTGGCGATGGGGCGGGGGTGGATTTTCATGCGGCGACATGGATTGATGAGACCGCCATTGCCAAGGTACAAGCAGAGGTTCGAAGGCTTGTGCTGCGCACTTTCGTCCGTCGCGGCCTGTTTGACAAGGGCGATGCTGAGGTGATGGGCAGTTGGGTACATGGCGGCGGGTTTTCAGTGGATGCCTCGGTATGCATTAACCAGAAAGACCGGGCAGGATTGGAGCGTCTGCTGCGTTACTGCGCACGCCCACCCTTCGCGCTGGAACATCTGCAACAACTGGATGCCGAACATCTGGTCTACCACAGTCCCAAGCCCGGCCTTGATGGTTCAAGCGATCTGGTGCTGACACCGCTGGAACTGATCGGTAAAATCGCAGCATTAGTGCCGCCACCCCGTTCGCATCGGCATCGCTATTACGGTGTGCTGGCACCCAACTCGCCCCTGCGCGCGGCAGTCATCGCAATGGCTCCGGTGGCGGTGATTGCACCGTCTTTGCCGCTTGCGGATGCCGCCGGAGCAGAGGAAAAACCTCGCCGCGCGTCCCACTATCTGTGGGCCATGCTGCTGGCTCGCATTTATGAAGCATTCCCCTTAACCTGTCCGATCTGCCAAGCCCAGATGCGAATTATCGCCTTCATCAACGAGGCGAGTGACGTGAGGAAGATTCTGGAGCATATCGGCGAATCAAGCCAGCCACCGAGAATCGCTCCTGCACGCGGGCCACCGCTGTGGGAATTGGCAGCGAATTTTGCGCAGGCAGGTAGTGATCACGAATGGGTGATAGTCGAGCCGGAACCGGAAATCGAATTTGATCAGAGTGTCGCTTGGTGAAAAGAAGTTTTCAGCATGCTTTGGGAAGGGCTGTGCATCGGGTTCAGCGTGGGGCGGGTTTTGGGGAAATTACTACGATTTTGGGGAAGAGGAAGACGAAGTGAAGGCTTTTTCAGGGATGCGAAGATGAGAATGGGATTGGCTTGGGGTGGGGATGCCGAAAATGGCCGGAAATAAATTAAAGATTTTAATATGCGTAAGAGCGTGCCTTTTATCGTCATCTTTTTGCTAGCTTTGTTCTTTATCTTGATTTCGAGTTATCCACCCGGCGTTCTTTTCATGTTGTTTTTTGGATATGCGCTCTCAGGTTACGTTTCTTGGCTATACGGTTTCCGAAAGAAGCCGTCAGCACCTCCTTTGCCCTAACAGACTACTAAGTAACGCGTTTCTTCCTTCTACCCGCCTTACATCGGCAGGGTTTGCAATTCACTCCTTGATTCCTTCATTTTGTCGCATACGACTTTATCTCGCCACATTCAATACTTATAGTTGTGCCAAGTAACTATTTTGTTAATTGGTATTGAGAGGAAGGCAATGAAATATATTTGTCTGGTGTTCTGCATGCTGGCGAGTAACGCCATCTATGCAGGCGATTTGAAATTGGAAATTCATGGCAATGAAATCGGCGGGAAAGCCCTATATGTGGCGGTTTTCTCGGCAGAACATGCGCAGGACTTTCCCAAGCGGGATCAAAATGCCCGTACTGGCAAAGTCGTTGCGACAAGCGATGTGGCTGAATTGTTGATGCCTGATTTTGCCAGTGGCGATTATGCTGTTGCCGTTTATGCAGATATCAATGGCAACAATAAATTAGACATCAATATTTTGGGTATCCCCACAGAGCCAGTTGGGATGTCGCGTGATGCTAAAGGAAGATTTGGCCCGCCCAGTTATTCCGATGCAGTATTTAAAATCACTGACGGGATTACCCCGGTGAAAATTCAACTTCATTAAGTCGAGGGAAATATGACATTAGATAATCAAAATATTAGCGCAGCCCCCCTGCTGCGATTACATGACATACGTCGACGTTTCATGTTGGGTGAAACCACCATTGAAGCATTGAATAGCGTGTCGTTGGATATTTACAGCGGAGAGTTCCTTGCAGTGTGGGGCCCGTCTGGTAGTGGTAAATCAAC
>CAIQPV010000487.1 GCA_903873725.1 uncultured Nitrosomonadales bacterium | reverse complement strand
TCCTTGTTGACCTTGCCCAGGACCATCTCGACCACATCCATGGTCTCTTCATCGGTGATGCGCATACCTTGCACGAACTCTCCATGTTTGCCGACTTTTTTCAGCAATTCGTTGATTTGTGGTCCGCCTCCATGCACCACCACCGGATTCATTCCCACCAGCTTGAGCAGCACCACGTCGCGGGCGAAGCTATCCTGCAGATGCGGTTCGGTCATGGCGTTGCCGCCGTACTTGACCACGATGGTTTTTTTGAAAAAGCGCTGGATGTAAGGCATCGCCTCCGAAATCGTGCGGGCTTTCTTGTCGGCGGCGGAAGGTGAAAGAGACATGATTTATCCTAAACGGGCATGGCAATTATGCCGCCCCTCATAATGTAACCTGCTATACCGATTTATCTTTCCCCGAAAGCGAGGGAACCATGGTTCGCTACGCGGGTTTCAGATTAATATAAAACTGGCGCGCATTCTACACTACAAAACTGAACAGGCGACCGCCTGCGGTTGCAGGCAAAGTCTGCACTTGCTTCATTACCCTGTTGAAATTATTGGTGGTCATGGACTTTTTCATCGCCATAATGCTTGTAACTCAACGCCAGTTCCTTCACTTCGGCTTCAACTCTCACAGTGCGCACTCGCTTTCCGGATAATTCCACCATCAGGTTAACCGGCACATGGTCGCCAACTTTCAGCGGTTTTTTTAGCCCCACCATCATCAAAGCGAAATTATGTTCGCCGAACGCAACCGTGCGGTTGCGGGACAGGAACAAACTCTGCATCACATGTGCCTGTATCTTGCCCCGGCTGGGCAACAGCCGTTGGATTTCCACCGCTTCAGCCCACGGACTGTTTACCCCGATCAGCCTTGCCGGTTTGGTCGCTGTCAAATTCAATTGCAGAGAAGCAGAACCCTGATCCGGTACACTCTCACGCAGCCAAACCTTCTCTACCAGTACCTCGGTGCCTGCCAGTGTATTACCTGTCAGCAGCAGTAATACAGCACATAAAAGGCTTTGCAACATTATCATTCTCCATTAGATTGGCAGTGGTTCGTGTTGACTTATACCAGAAATAAACCCGGACAAAAGCAAACAGGTGGCACAGTCGCAAATTCCATGAAGATGCGGTACACCATGCCAGAAAAATATTGCACGCCCAGGGCAAAGCCGTTATATTCTCATCCATGCACTTTTCACGCCACATTTCGCAATTGCACTCCATCTTCAGCTTGCTTGCTGCGCTGCTGCTGCGCGTCGCGCGCTAATCTTATACTCACACAAGTTTGAAGCATGCGCGGCAACCTCACCGGTTCCGCAGGTTAAATCTATTTTCAAAGGAGTCTGACATGACCGACAAATTAATAATATTCGATACCACCTTGCGAGACGGCGAGCAAAGTCCCGGCGCGTCGATGACCAAAGAAGAAAAAATCCGCATTGCACGCCAGCTTGAAAAGCTGGGTGTGGATGTGATCGAGGCAGGGTTTGCCGCTGCCAGTCCGGGCGATGCAGATGCCATACTAAATATCGCCAGGATTATTGAGCGTACCACGGTTTGTTCGTTGGCGCGTGCCAACGAGCGCGATGTGCGTGCGGCTGGGGAAGCTATCAAACCGGCTAAGTCGGGGCGCATCCACACCTTTATCGCCACTTCCCCCATCCATATGGAAAAAAAGCTGCGCATGACGCCGGATCAAGTAGTGGAGGCGGCGGTGAAGGCGGTGAAGCTTGCGCTGGAATATACCGACGATGTGGAGTTTTCCGCCGAGGATGCGGTGCGCTCGGAAATGGATTTTCTGGTGCGGGTGTTCGATGCCGTGATTCGGGCGGGTGCCAGGACCATCAATGTGCCGGATACCGTTGGCTATAGCCTTCCTGCCTTGTGGGGCGAGCGAATAAAGCAATTGATCGAGCACGTGCCAAACAGCGATAAAGTGATCTGGTCCACGCATTGCCACAACGATTTGGGAATGGCATCAGCCAATTCACTGGCCGCCGTAATGAACGGCGCTCGCCAGGTTGAGTGCACCATTAACGGCCTGGGTGAACGTGCCGGAAATGCCGCGCTTGAAGAAGTCGTGATGGCGGTAAAAACGCGACGCGATGTGTTCACCTGCGACACCCGCATAGACACCGCGCAAATCGTTCCGACCTCCAAGCTGGTATCCAGCATCACCGGCTATCCGGTGCAGCCGAACAAGGCCATTGTCGGTGCCAATGCGTTCGCGCACGAATCCGGTATACATCAGGACGGCGTGCTGAAGCATCGCGAGACATACGAAATCATGCGCGCCGAGGACGTGGGGTGGAGCACGAACAAGTTGACGCTGGGCAAGCTTTCGGGCCGCAATGCATTTCGCTCGCGTTTGCAGGAACTCGGCATTGTGCTGGCAAGCGAGGAGACGTTAAACGCGGCCTTCGCCCGCTTCAAGGACCTGGCCGACCGCAAACATGAAATTTTCGACGAGGATTTGCAGGCGCTGGTGAATGAAGAGGTGGTCGCACATGTCAGCGAGCATTACCGGCTGGTGTCGATGCGTGCCCACTCGGAGACCGGCGAATCGCCGTTAGCCCGGGTTGTACTTAGCTTGGGCGGGCAGGAGCATACAGCAGAAGCGCAGGGTGGCGGTCCGGTGGACGCGACGTTTAAAGCCATTGAGCAGATTGTGCAGAGCGGCACCGAGTTGCTGTTGTATTCGGTGAACAACATTACCAGCGGCACCGATGCGCAGGGTGAGGTGACGGTACGACTGGCTAAAGGCGGACGGGTGGTCAACGGCCAGGGTGCGGACACCGACATCGTGGTAGCCTCGGCCAAGTCTTACCTGAATGCACTGAACAAATTGCACAGCGGGGCAGAACGTGCGCATCCGCAGGTGTAAGCGGACCGGATAGCAGTACTTCGGCACGCTTTGGCGTGCCGCTTTATTGCCGGGAATTTATGAGCTGTGAAAAGGCAACCAGAGCCTGCCTAGCCTGGTGTGCATCCAGTACCGGCTCGGAAAAAACGAAGCGCAGCACGCAATCATCCGCCCGCAGGTCGAAACCGTCACAGTCCATTCCCACCATTTCGACATCGACGGCATCGCACTGGTGGAAATGTTTGCAGTAGTGCTGCATGGATTCGACATGCTCCGAGTTCATATGCGCGATGACCTCTTCTTCCTGGCTAATTAATGGGTATAACGGCACTGCATAATCTTCCGCATTGCTCCAGTGTATTTTTCCAAAACCGCCGATGAAACGGACTGCAATTGGCTCGATGCGGTAAAAGGAAAAGTCGTGCATTTCAAAATAAGCCCGTGCTTCCGGAAAGTAGCGTAGATAACGCTTTCCGGCTTGCTCGCGCCCGGCGATGGGGTTAGCTTTGCCTACCACTGTCACTCTTCCTTGAGCCTGGATTTGCGGTGCGTCCTGATTGTGAGTGATCAGGCTGACGCGCGGGTCATCATGGATGTTCCTGGTGTGTTCTGCCAGTGTGCTGATGAGGATGAGCAGACTGCCGTCGTGGTCAACCAGATACGGGGTAATGGAGCCGAATGGATGCCCGTCGAATTTTTTCGACAGGGTGCATAGTGCACCGTAACGGTGAGCGCGTAACATTTGGCGGGCTTCACGGGCAATGTTCATAGTGTCCTTGCTGTGTTGTGTCGAGGGGTAAGGTATTATGTGCGCATTGTATTTTGTTTCACTCGGCAAAAGAATTCCGACATGAAAAAGAATTGGACCGACTCGCGCCACCTGCTGCATTTCATCGCGGTGCGCTTTAAACAGGATCGCTGCGCCCAGATGGCGGCCAGCCTGACTTTTACCACACTGCTCTCGCTGGTGCCGTTGATTACCATCGCGCTCACGCTGTTCTCTGCGTTCCCGGTATTCGAGGACTTCTCCGAACACATCAAAAACTTCCTGCTCTCCAACATGCTGCCGGAAACCGGCGGCAAGATGATTTCGCGCTACGTGGAACAGTTTGCCGAAAGCGCCGCAAAATTAACTGCTGTAGGCATTGTTTTTTTGGCATTGACCGCAATGCTGATGATGCACACGATAGACGAAGCCTTCAATACAATCTGGCGCGTGTCGAGACCGCGCACCATGGTTCAGCGCGTGCTGATTTATTGGGCAGGGCTGACGCTGGCTCCGCTCCTGATCGGCGGTAGCCTGTCGCTAACCTCATGGTTGGCGGGAATGTCCTTAGGCTATGCACAGCAGGTTCCAGAGTTTGACGTGGCGATGCTGAAGGTAACACCGGTTCTGCTTACTACCCTGGCTTTCAGTTTGCTCTTTCGTGTCATGCCCAATCGTTATGTGCCGTTGCGTCATGCCTTCATTGGAGGAACTGTGGCGGCGGTGGCATTTGAATCCATGAATTCCGCATTTGCGTATTACATCGCGCACTTTCCAACTTACAAGCTAGTGTACGGTGCGTTTGCCAGCATCCCGATTTTCCTGCTGTGGATTTATTTATCCTGGCTGACTGTTTTACTGGGCGCGCTGATTGCATCCTCGTTGTCTTATTGGCGGGGCAATCCCGTCAAAAAAATGACCGCTGCCGCCAAACTTTATTATGCCTTGCGCATTCTCAGGGCGATGAGCGAGGGCATGCGCAGCGGCGAGGTGCAGACTATTGCGGCGCTTTCCGTGCAATTATGCATCGGCTTCGATTCTCTGGAGCTCATTCTGGAAGAACTTGCGCGAATCAAAGCGGTGCGAAAACTCGCCGGCATGGGCTGGGCGATGATACGCGATGCGGAACATATTCGAGTCAGCGAACTGTACCGCCAATTCGTGTTCGACCCATCCACAATGGCCAAGCGGCAGGATGACGCGAGAATCCATGAGTGGCTTATGGAAATGGATCAACAGGCGGCAAAAGCTGCGGAGATTACGCTGCAAGACCTGTTTGCCCGGACGAATAAACCGGTTGCCTGACAGTCTCCCTATTATTTTGATTCAATTCGATGGGGCGGAACGAAAAGACCTGCATTGAATAACATGCCTATGAACAGTTTTCAGGCTGGTGCTATCGCAGGATGGGTGGAGGCAGTAGGCCGTTAGATCGTTCCCACGCAGAGCATGGGAACGATCAGTTACTGAAAATGGTGTGGAGGCATATTGTATAATTTGCGCCAATGATCGAGTAGAGAGAACCTTGATAAAGTTGAAGCGAATATTTCCGGCCGCCTGCCTGTTGTTGTTTGCGCTGAACGCGGTATCTTCCGAACTGGCGCTGAAGGATACCCAGGGACGCGTACACCATTTGACAGACTATCGCGGCAAATGGGTGCTGGTGAATTTCTGGGCAACCTGGTGTGCGCCCTGTCTGGAAGAGCTTCCCGATCTGGCAGCGCTGTATAACGCGCACAAGGATACCGATCTGACCGTGATCGGCATTGCCATGGAATACCCTTCGCCCCAGGTTGTGCTGGATTTCCTTAAAGCGCACCCTCTGCCTTATCCCGTTGTGCTGGGTGACCATAAAATTGCCAAACAGATAGGTGAAGTGCAGGCGTTACCCACTTCTTACCTGTTTGACCAGACCGGTAACCTGGTCAGTTCCCAGTCCGGCTCTGTCACACGCGATAGCGTGGAAAAGTATATCAGCTCAAGGAAGTTCTTTTAACGTGCCCGCATGTTTTATGATTATCATGCTCGTGATATTAACTGCTTGAATCGGCGGTACGGAGATTGATATTGCCGTATTTGTGCCACGCGGCACGAACCATGTTCGGATATTCCGGCCTGCCCAGACTGCCGTTGTAGCGTCCCAGAGCACGAAAAAGGTCACCGTTTTCCATGTCCAGATAGTAGCGCAGGATGGTACAGCCGTAGCGCAAATTGGTGCTCAAATGGAATAGATCCTGCCCGCTTGTGCCGATATCCCTTACCCAGAACGGCATTACTTGCATGTAACCTCTCGCCCCTGCTTCGGATACGGCATATTTCCTGAAACCGCTTTCCACTTCGATCAGCCCAAGTACCAACTGCGGATCCAGCCCGGCGCGAGTGGCTTCGTAATGTACCGTCTTGAGAAAATCGATGCGATAGTCCGCGTCAGGAATACGCTTGGCTACGCGGCGCGACATTTCGCTTAGCCAGAAATCGGCCTCACGTTGAGAGGCAAACGCCAGCTTGGGGGCAGCCCGGTCCGAAACCGCACGTTGCAACACACCGCGTACACTGGCAGAGAGCACCTCTTCAACTTGAGTCCCGCCATACGCCGTGACGGCAAACAGTAGTGACAGGGTCAGAGTGAAAAGTGAAAGGTGAAAGGTGAAAGGTGACGGGTGAAATGGTCTGAGATTCCGGATGCCACACTCGGAATTCAGTGAGCAGCTAAAAACAGAACGGAGCAGATTGCTCCCTCCCGTTTCACGTTTCACATTTCCCGTTTCCTGTTTCATAGCTTCAATTGTACGATCTTTACGATGTCTTGCAAGGGTACTTGTTGCGCTTCTGCATCACGGCGGCCTTTATATTCGACCATGCCTTCCTTCAGTCCGCGTTCGCCGATCACGATGCGGTGCGGGATACCAATTAACTCAAGATCGGCAAACATCACGCCGGGGCGTTCGTCGCGATCATCCATCAAGACTTCGATATTTCCGATCGCAGTAAGTTCTGCATAGAGTTGTTCGGCGGCGTTGCGCACTGCTTCGCTTTTCTTGTAACCGATGGGTGCAATGGCAATCTGGAAAGGAGCCATTTGCATCGGCAGGGTAATACCGCGTTCGTCGTAATTTTGCTCGATAGCGGCAGCAACGATGCGTGAAACACCGATGCCATAACAGCCCATTTCCATGATTTGAGCCTTGCCGTTTTCGTCCAGATAAGTGGCATTCAGCGCTTCGGAATATTTGGTCCGCAACTGGAAAATGTGGCCGACCTCAATGCCACGGCACAATTCCAGATGTCCCATGCCGTCGGGACTGGGGTCGCCCGCAACAACGTTGCGAAGATCATGCACGCTGGCTTCATCCAGATGCGCATCGCGCCCGAAATTAGCGCCGGTGTAGTGGAAGCCATCCTCATTCGCGCCGCAGATGAAGTTGCTCATGGCTGCGGCGGAACGGTCGGCCAGGATGCGTACTGTCGCATTGACCGGGCCGATATAACCGGCACGGCAATTCATGTTGCGGTGGATTTCATCGTCGCCGGCGAAGCGGAATTCACCCAGAATTTTGCCAGCCTTAACTTCATTCAACGTGTGGTCGCCGCGCAGCAACAGCAGGGCGAAACCCCCGTCTTCTGCAATCACCGCAATGCTCTTGAGTACTTGTTGCGGGGTGACATTCAGGAATGCCGACACTTCCACTATGGTCTTCTGTCCGGGGGTGATGATTTTTTCCAGCGGTAAATTTGCATCGCCGCGCGGTGCGACGGGTGCGATGGCCTCAGCCAACTCAATATTCGCCGCGTAGTCGGAAGTCGGACAAAACGCCAGCCCGTCTTCTCCCGAGTCGGCCAACACATGGAATTCATGCGAGCCGGAACCGCCAATCGCCCCGGTGTCTGCCGCCACGGCACGGAATTGCAGGCCAAGACGGTTGAAGATGCGGCTGTAGGTTTCGTACATCACGCGGTAGGTTTGTTCCAGACTGTCCAGGCTGACGTGGAATGAATAGGCATCCTTCATCACGAATTCGCGCGCGCGCATTACTCCAAAACGCGGGCGTACCTCGTCGCGGAACTTGGTCTGGATCTGGTAAAAATTGAGCGGCAACTGGCGGTAGCTCTTTATTTCGCGGCGCGCGATGTCGGTAATCACTTCTTCGTGGGTAGGGCCGAAGCAGAACAGGTTGTCGTGACGGTCTTTGATTTTCAGCATCTGCGGGCCGAACACATCCCAGCGCCCGGTCTCCTGCCACAATTCGGCGGGCTGAACGGCGGGCATCAGCAGCTCAATACCGCCGCTCCTGTCCATTTCCTCACGCACCACGGTTTCCACTTTGCGCAATACACGCAACCCCAGCGGCATCCAGGTGTAAAGCCCGCTGGACAGTTTTTTGATGTAGCCCGCACGCAGCATCAAGCGATGGCTGACCAGTTCTGCTTCGGAGGGAGCCTCTTTCAGGGTTGAAATGAAAAATTTTGAAACGCGCATATTGTTTTAGCCAGTTCTAAAAAATCAGGATGGTGATTTTACAGCTAACATCGCGCTCTTGCTGCAAGAAGCTTTCAATCTGCCGCGAAATGTGAAAAAATCAATACTATTAAAATTAACCGAGCAGGTGGCGAAGATGGTTGACCGAGATGGTTACCGCCCCAACGTCGGCATCATTATCACTAACGCCCATAACCAGGTGTTTTGGGGCAAGCGCATCAGGCAGGACTCATGGCAGTTCCCGCAAGGCGGCATCCAGCACGGCGAAACGCCGGAGCAGGCGATGTACCGTGAATTGCAGGAAGAAGTGGGCTTGCAGCCTTGTCATGTTCAGATACTGGGCCGCACGCGCGAGTGGATGCGTTACGAGGTGCCGCAACATTGGGTGAAACGCGAGTGGCGCGGCAGCTACAAGGGCCAGAAGCAGATATGGTTCCTGCTGCGTCTGGTCGGGCGCGACTGCGATGTCTGTTTGCGCGCCTCGGGACATCCGGAGTTTGATGCCTGGCGCTGGATCGACTATTGGATCGAGATGGATGGCGTGATTGAGTTCAAGCGCGATGTCTATCGTCTGGCTTTGAATGAGCTGGCGCGTTACCTTCTTCCGGTTAAATCGGCAGGACGCAGCGGCGCGCGCAGGCAGGCATCAGACCGCCACCCATGAGGACTGCCGGAATTCATTGCGTGGCGGGCATGTTGCACTGCGTCCGGAATATCCCCGCAGGCAACTTTTCTCTCTTTGTTATACTTGATCCTTTAACGGGTTCGGGTTGGGTGTAATGAAACAATTATTGCAAAGAATTTTTCTTGGCCTGGCAGTGGCATCGGCAGTTGCCTGCTCCAATATCAGCATGCCATCCATGGGTGGTATGCTGGGCGGTAGCGGGATCGTCAGTGTAACGGAACACAAGAAAGCCAATCCCAATGCGCCGCTGCTGAAATATGCGGCCAGTATCCGTATCAACCAGTACACGGATGCCCGCAAATTGAACAATCCGCGCAAGGTCGGTACCGGGGCGGAAAATGTGTCCGGCATGAGCGGCAAGGACATTGTGCTGGATCAGGACGTGGCCACCATTGTAACCGGAGCAATGAAGACCAGCTTGGATGAAACCGGTTTTCAGGTGAGCGAAGCTCAAAACGGCAATGCGCTATTTGAGTTGAGCGGAATCATCAAGGAGCTGACCTATGACGTCAAGGCCCGTGATGAGGTATCCATAGCAGTTGAAACCACACTGAAAGAAATCAGCACCAACAAGATCGTTTGGTCCGCGATCGTAACGGAAAAGGCAAATCGCTTTGCGGGCGTGTCCGGCAACAACAAGGCCGATGTTATCAATTACTTGTACAAAGAGCTTGGCATCGTTACACAAAAAGCTACCGAGGCTGTCAGCGCCACTTTGATGGCGGTGCACCCCGAGCTGTTTAACCTGACACCCGGCACCAAGCCCATCCCCGGCGTGACCGTGCTGGTTGCGCCAACTGTCGTTCCATCCGCAGCCCCCGGCGCTGTTCCTGTGCCGACGGTGCCCGCTGCTGCCACCAATCCGGTGCCGCAATTCCCGGCCTATGTTCCCCATGCCTCGGACACCAATGGCCTGCTGCTGGTCAACACCAACCCTGAGCGTGCCAAGGTCTATCTGGACAGCGTGTATTTTGGACTGTCTCCGCTACGCCTGGAACTTGAACCGGGCGTACACGCCATCAGCGTGAAGTTGCTTGGTTACAAAATGGTGTCCGAGAAAGTGTCGGTACGCAAGGGTGACAGCACCGAGATGGATTTGGACCTGGAACGTTAAACTGTTGCCAAGTCCCACCTTCCTGGCATTTTGCGCTGCCAGTCCGGCATGGGGTTAATGTTTGCCGGTGCTGCCAAAGCCGCCGCTGCCGCGCTCGCTCATCGGAAAATCTTCCACTATGTTGAGTTGCATTTGCAGCACGGGAACGATTACCAATTGCGCCATGCGTTCCAGCGGCATTAATGTGAACGGATGATGGCCGCGATTCCAGATCGAGACGAAAATCTGCCCCTGGTAATCCGAATCAATCAGCCCGACCAGATTGCCCAGCACAATACCGTGTTTGTGGCCAAGACCGGAGCGCGGCAGGATCATCGCGGCGCAATGCGGGTCGGCAAGATGAATGGCGATACCGCTCGGTATCAGCTCGCACTGGCCGGGCTGGATGATCATGTTATCGTCAATACAGGCCCGCAAGTCAATGCCTGCCGAGCCGGGCGTGGCATAAGTCGGCGGGTTGTCATGCAGACGTGGGTCGAGAATTTTTACATCCACGGTTTTTTTCATTCTTGCTTCCTTAATTTTTTATTCCGTCATTCCCGCGCAGGCGGGGATCCAGTTATTCAAAAATGCATTATTGTTTTAATCCGCCGGATTCCCGCCTGCGCGGGAATGACGGACTTTATTTTTTTCTTAGTCTGATAATGTGCTGCAACAAAGCGCGCGCCAGCGTCAGCTTATCGGCGTGCGGCAACACATGCTCGCCCGCATCATCAAATAAAATCAAATCGTTATCGTCGCTGCCGATGGCCTGCTGTGCCAGATTGGCGGCAAGCAGCGGAATTTTTTTAGCCTTGCGTTTAGCTGCGGCAAACCCGCGCAGATTTTCACTCTCCGCCGCGAAGCCCACGCAGAACGGCGGCTTGGGCAGATTTGCCACATAAGCCAGAATGTCCGGATTGGGAATCAGCTCCAGCGTCAGTTTGTCCGCACTCTCACTCTTCTTGATTTTCTGTTCGCTCGGTTGGGCCACTCGGTAATCCGCCACCGCTGCCACGCCGATGAAAATATTCGTATCCTCTGCGCGCTGCTTTACCGCCTCGAACATCTCCGCCGCACTGGTCACATCCACCACCTTCGCCCCCGAGGGCCTGTCCAGTGATGTCGGGCCTGATACCAGCGTAACATCTGCCCCCAGTTCCAGCGCCGCCTGCGCCACCGCATAACCCATCTTGCCGGAACTGCGATTAGTAATGCCGCGCACCGCATCTATTGCCTCATAAGTCGGCCCGGCAGTAATGAGAATCTTCAAGCAATCTAACTCCCTCTCCCGCAGGCGGGAGAGGGTTGGGGTGAGGGTTGTGGAAAGGGGCGCGCTATTTAGAAATGCAGTAATCTCTGAAGCCAGTTCCCCCGCTTCCAGCATCCTCCCCATCCCCTCTTCACCACATGCCTGCATGCCGCTGGCAGGCCCAAGCACCTGCACACCATCGGAAATCAGTTGCGCGATATTGCGTTGCGTAGCCGCATTCGCCCACATCTGCCGGTTCATCGCCGGAGCCAGCAGCAGCGGGCAATCGCGCGCGAGACACAAAGTGGACAGTAGATCGTCAGCCAGACCATGCGCCAGTTTGGCAATGAAATCTGCCGTGGCCGGAGCGATAACAATGGCATCGGCGGCTCGGCTGGTGTCAATGTGCGCCATGCCATTTTCGGCAGCGTCCCACTGATTGACCAGCACCGGGCGTCCAGTCAGCGCCTGCATGGTGGCCGGGGTAATGAAATGACATGCCGCCTCGGTCATTGCCACCTGCACCTCCACGTCCTGCTTCATCAGCAGGCGCGACAATTCCGCCGCCTTGTAAGCGGCAATGCCCCCGGTTAGACCGAGCACAATGCGTTTTATTTGGGTTTGTTCCATAATGATGCGCATCTTACAAGAAAGTGAGGGCATTTTGGCAATCTTGGACTGTATCTTGACACCTTATGGACCTATTTTCCGAAGATGGCTCAGTGACCAACTTCCGCCAGCCGATGAAGTGGTGAGGATAGTGTAATGCATGACTTGAACTCTTTCAGTTGAAATAGCTCATTCCGGGGCTGTCTCTGTGGCAATTTATTTTAACAATCTGGATCAAGAAGCCTATAATTCTAGCCTTGATACAATCTCCGGCTTCTCCTTAAATTGCGTTTTGGTCAGGCGGTTCGTGTACCGAGAATATCATTGCCCCGCTTGTCCTACCTACTTAAGGTTATTCGCATATGATTACTTCTTGGCAAGTTGGTACAGCAGCAGAAGCAATAGCAGCCGCACAATTCGCTCGTTGTGGCTGGGATGTGTCCGTCCAATACGGTGCAAATCAGCCTGAGTATGACTTGATCGCGGCGTCTGGCGAAAGAATGCTCAAGGTTTCAGTTAAGGGAAGCCAAGACGGAGGCTGGGGGCTTACGCAATCATACCTTTCTGATGCTAACTACCATGGTGCTGTCGATGCTTGGTTGAAAAAGCATTCAAATAAAACTGTCTTTTGTCTTGTTCAGTTCAAGGGGGTGTCCATTGACGAATTGCCACGAATCTATCTTGCCACCCCCACAGAAATTGCTTCTTGGTTAAAGGTTGCAGCAGCGGGACGCGGCGACACAATTTTGTATGAAGAACATAAATGGACAAGCCGCGCACAAGCGGCAGGAACAATTGACAAAATACCAGATGATTGGAAATTTTCTAAGGAACGGTTAAATCAGTTGGCTGAGTGATTGCGCTATTGGCTGTTTGTTCACTCTGCAATCATGAATTCTTCAATTTCTGTTCGAATCAAAACTGTCAATTTAGAATAGGAACTCCCCCGATATCCTCATAGGCTTTTCTTGCGATTTCCATTCTTTCGACGAGTTCCGGTTTTTGATCAAGCAGTCCTGGATTATTCAACAATATTTTTTGAAGATGGAGCCATGCTCTTTCATCCGTCACACACATGGTGGCTGCGTTGATGAAACAACTAGCAGCAAGCATAGGTCGGCCAAGAGCACCGCATACCAGTCCCAAGTTTTTGTAGGCATTGTGGCGTCTGTCATCAATCTCGATAGCTGTCATGCAATATGTTTCGGCTTCTGCGTATCGTCTTAGCATGATTAGTGAATAGGCTAAGTTGTTATGGCCGAAGTACCGTGTATCTTGATTAAGCGGAGCCAGATCAATTACTCGCAAGTAATGTTCAATTGCCTCTTCCCAAGCAGAGCATCTTTCAGCCTCAAGACCGAGATTCCAATACCTTCTTGCAGCAATCTCAATCTTGTCAAAATCGGACAGCGATTGTGCAATTCGACCCTTGTTGGTATTTTCAATGTTAGGCATTTGATGTCTCTAACTCAATTAGGGATTGGAGCAGACTGAGAAAGCATTTTATTGATTTTCCCCCATGCTTCAGCCCCTAAATTACCCTCGGTGACATAGGAGCATAACTTTGACTTTGTGCTATATCGGTGAGGGTAATTCTTGATATAATCGTTTTCCAACCATAGTCGCTCAGCCCGCATTATTACAATCACCGCACCACGCCGCGCGGCACTCTCAGCCAACCCTAGCATTTTGCTTCTACTTGGCAGACGCAAATCTCTGTCAAAATTGGTACTAGCCCAAGGGTTGATCTGCAGCGCGGCTACCTTTGTGGATATGTATTGGTCGCCATAACGCTTGCAAAGCTCGCGTAATCTACGGCCCCACCAATTTCTCATTCCAGGTGGTGCGATTTGATGAAGGCCTGCCAAAGGCCATCCATCAACTTTGAATGTATGGTCATTAATCGATGAAGTGTCGTCAAATCCGGGATTCGCGAGTAGTAGAACTACTGGACTGGAATCGATGTCACCTTCGAAGGGGCATGGCCCAAGTTCCACCCTAAGTTTGAATTGTTCCCTTGCCTTGGCGTTGTAGCGCTGAATCGCTTCAATATCGGAGTTATAAATTTCTTGAAGTAACAATTAGCTCTCCTTGGGTGGTGGTTACCACATTTATATTAACCACATCTTTTTTTTGGTAGGGCCTGACTTGAAACAATGGACACTTAATCGAAGTGCATTTTGTGACCCATTTATATTTGAATGACACGCATTCGAGACACATTGCTTTGATTGCTTCAGCCTTGGATTTAGACCCAAGTGTTCTAACTCTTTGCAACAACCCTCGATACTTCAACGGAATGGAATCATCTATCATAAGTTTTACCCCCCAATATCACTTAAGCCAAAAGGAGCATGGCAACCTTATAAAATCAATATTGAAATTCAATATCAATTATAAAGCCAATTGAGATGTATTATACAGTATTTATAATAAACAATGTAGGGGGATAGCATAACTATAATAAAAACTCATTAAATACCGTTGAAACTATTTGTAATCGATTTATCGATTATTATTGTATCTTGGAATGCTTCGGAATACTGGAAAAGGAATGTATTTGAAATGCTTTGCGGAGTGTTCGCTACTGGAAGATTTCGCACCCGCGTAAGGCGCAATATGTACTCGACGGTGATTCGTGCAGTAAGCGACCATGAAAATACAACAAAGGATTACTGTTGTATTGAGACCACCCCCTTTCTTTCCATCCTGTCATATCTGACAGGTAGTATTAGGGAGTAGTGGCTGCCCATAATGAGCTGTATAAAGAAAATTAAAACTGGCAATCCTGCAACAATTTTCTGCACGCACTCATTAACAAAAGATGAAACATGAGCATCACTGACTGGCCCGCCGCAGAACGTCCGCGAGAGAAATTGCTCGAGCGCGGGGCTTCATCACTCTCCGATGCCGAATTGCTGGCAATCTTTTTGCGCACTGGCGTAAGAGGAAAAAGTGCAGTGGATTTGGCGCGTGATTTACTCTCCCGTTTCGGCAATCTCACCAAACTGTTCGCCGCCGGCAAAAAGGATTTTTGCGATGTCCACGGCATGGGGCAGGCCAAGTATGTACAGTTTCAGGCGGTGCTGGAACTATCCCGGCGGGCTTTGCACGAGGAAATGGAAACAGGTGATGCGCTGAATTCGCCGGGCGCGGTACGCGATTATCTGCAACTGTTGTTGCGCAGCCGCCAGCAGGAGGTGTTCATGGCGATCTTCCTGGATGCGCAGCACCGCGTGATGGCTTCGGAAGAATTATTCAGCGGCACGCTTACGCAGACCAGTGTGTACCCGCGCGAGGTGGTGAAACGCGCCCTGTACCACAACGCGGCGGCGGTGATTTTCGCGCATAATCATCCGTCAGGCGTCACCGAACCCAGCCAGTCTGACCGGCTGCTGACCGATGCGCTGAAGCAGGCACTGTCATTGGTGGACGTGCGCGTGCTCGATCACTTCATCGTGTCCGGATCGGGCTGCCTGTCATTCGCGGAACAGGGAATGCTCTGAAGATCGGGTTCCTGCCACCTTCCGCCACCTTCCGCCAGTGTCGCAAATGTTGTAAATGTTTTAAGCTAGCGCCATTAACTTTGTTAAACAGGAACGCCAATGGATATCGCCACTCTATTGCAGCCGCGCATCCGGGATAGTCAATCGCTGCACGAATTTCACGATGCCTTGACCGACCAGGTTCCCAATATCGAGTCTTGCGTTGCCCAACTTAAGCGCTCTCCCGGTGACAAGAAGTTGATCGCCGACTTGTTTCGCGCCCTGCATAATATCAAGGGCGACGCCTCGCTTTGTAAAGTTGATATGGGCGCCATGATTGCCCATCCGATCGAAACCTTGCTGGGAAGATTGCGCAATGGAGAGGTTGCATTTACCGACCTGTTTGCCGAAGCAATCCTGCTGGCAATCGACAGGCTCGAACTTGCTACCGAAGCTCTCGTCAACGGGCAGAAGTCACTCAAACAATTGAAACTGGTTGAATTGGTCAATGGGCTTGAGGAACTGGCCGGTACAGCGTCCGGCATGGTCGACGACAAAGTGATACATTTGATTGAGGCGGTGACCGGTTTTCGTCCAGCCGGTGCCAGGCAAACCGTCAACTCGCGCATCGTAACTATCGAAATCAGTTCGGCGAGCGTTGCCGCCGACCTGGATTTCTTTCTTTCCCTGGCATTGCAATACGAAGCTCGCTCCCCTTTATTCAAGGGACGCAGCAAGCGCCAATTGCAATTGGCACTTGATACCAATGAGGTTGTGGGCAGTCCTATTGATCCCTTGCAACTCAAGGCGGCTGTTTATATGCACGATCTCGGGATGTTGTTTCTGCCGGAATCGTTGTGGCTCAAGGTTGGCAAACTTTCCGATGGGGAGAGGCTGTTGCTGCGCGATCATCCCGGCCTTGGGGGCGGTCTGTTGCAGCGTATGGAGGGCTGGCAGACAGCTTCCGAGATTGTGCTGCAACACCACGAAATGCCGGACGGCGGAGGTTACCCGCACGGATTGAAGGGCGACCAGATTACGCCCGGTGCAAAAATATTGGCGATTATTGACACTTTCGAGGCGGTGATGCTCAAGCATAGCAAGCATGGCGGTAATCGTTCGCTGGTGCGTGCCATTGCCGAAATTAACGCCTGCGATAACCAGTTCGCGCCGGAATGGATCGCTGCCTTCAATACTGTTGTCCGTCGCATGGTCGAGGGCTGATCTGCCAGGACTAAATCGGGATAAAACAAATTAAGTGCAATTCATGGTTGAACAGTCCATACGTTTTAGGATAGAATCGCGCCTCTTTAAATTTAGAACTGGTTGGAGTAGCTATGGCACGCGTCTGTCAAGTAACGGG
>CAIQPV010000486.1 GCA_903873725.1 uncultured Nitrosomonadales bacterium | reverse complement strand
GTGCCAATATTTTTAAAAGCTTCATGAGTTACTCCTTTTTGTTAAGATTCGCTTTGATTGGCAACCATTGAATCGCCAACACACTGGCGTGGTCGTTTACGTCAAATTCCTTATCGCACTCAAGGGTGATTCACACGACATGTACATTGCTGCACTGCCGCCAGTCTTCAACCAGAACTCCACCCGCTGCGCTCAGTCCCGTTCATGCAACACAGTATGCTTACAACAGGCGAAAGCTACTGTGATAAATTATCAATGACGCGCAAATAACTGTCAACACTGAGGAGCGGGTTATTCAACAATACAGTTCAAATAAGACAGCAATCAAAACCATCAATCTGTTCTGGTTACCTTCCGAATGATCATAAGATATTTTCCACAAAATTAGCCTGCTCTGCAAAAAATATCAACGTCAGCAACTTAACGGTAGCGTCCGTGATGTGACCCGAGGTTATTTGGCACCTCGTAATAAATGGGCAACGCTACTGGCTGATAATAAACCGGCACGGTGATAGGTTGGTAAAAAACGGGAGCAGGTACGTAGTAAGGCTGCGGGACGTTGTAATTTGCCGGTGCA
Source organism: uncultured Nitrosomonadales bacterium (assembly GCA_903873725.1). Classification (GTDB taxonomy): domain Bacteria; phylum Pseudomonadota; class Gammaproteobacteria; order Burkholderiales; family Gallionellaceae; genus CAIQPV01. The sequence continues at coordinate 4,614 of CAIQPV010000486.1, read as the reverse complement.
GTATTTGAATCACTGAGACTTACAGCAACCGCAGCACCCAACAACCCGCCTACAAGCGCTGCATCTTTGCCCCCGACTGAACTGCCGACAACAGCCCCAAGTGCGACCCCCACCGTAGCATCACGAACAAGCGTATCTGCATGAGCCGCAGTCCCTCCAAGCAAACTCAACGTTATCGTGGTTACCATAAGATATTTTTTCATCATGACTCCTTTCGGTTGTAAATAATCAGTTTCTATCCTTGTTACTTGGTTAGACGACTGAGTACACGAAAATGTCAGGACTCGCCAAAACAAATTTAAACTGAATGCAAGTATCTTATGGGGGCCTCTATTAATTTACTCAGCGTGGCAACACCAGCAAATTTTCATCCAGTCGACCACGGGGGAAATAGAACAAGGCCGGTGTCTGTGCTGCCGGAGGCCCTGCCTCTGGTTCTACAAGCTTGACGCTGCGTCCATTGGAAACTGAAAACTGACTTCCACTCCGTAAACTGCGTGCCAGATCAGGCACGCGCGACACGCCGTAGCGTAGCCATTCTATGCGACCGATGCGCCCATCACGGGGTGAAAAATCGGCTGCTTTTGAGTCGAGTCCATCGTTAGTGAGCGCGTAGGTCAGCAACCCTTGCTTCAATTGCCCGCTCTCTAACGCTACGTCGTCTGCCTGCGTGGCAACGAGCACTGCAAATCCTTTGTCATAGGCAAGTTGACCTAATCCGGCACTGTCCATCGGGCCGGGGATAAAGCCATTTTCGTTAACCGCCGCCGCTGCGTAGCAGGCATCCAGTAGCAGAATAACTTGTCCAGCGTCGAGGCCCTCTAGCCATTGTGCAAGTTCGCGGCTGGATATTGATCGTGCGAGCAGTTCTGGTGTAATCACGCGCCTGTTACCCGATCCGATATCCCCTGGTAGCAAGTAAAACTCGTTATCAGCACCTAGTGCACCGTGCCCTGAAAAGCTAATCAGCACGGTATCTGAAGGGCCAGCGCGGCCTAGCATGGCAAGACTTGAATCGGCTGAGCGAGGCAGTTTTCCCGAGAGTATGAGTAGCGCTTCACGAATACGTGCTTTGCTTGCCGCTGCGGGATCAGTATCTGCAATCAGCGGCACGCGCACCACTTGTTCCGCGCCATTGCGAGACAGTAAAGGCGCGAGCGTATCGCCCAGGCGGCGGGCATCATTTGCCGCAAAGGAGAGATCGAAGGCCGAGTTTTGATAGCGGTTTACGCCGATATTAATTAGCCAGGTGCGTGGCGGATTCCAACGGGTAGCAGGGTCTTCATGCACTAAATAATTCCGACGTGACGGGCTGCTGTTGATCCCTTCAGAATCAAACGCGATTGCTTCCAGACGGATAGGCTCATAGAGAAGAATATCACGCACACGAACAGGCTCGATTCTGGCTTTGTAGATATGGCCGTTGCGGACGAGGGCGGTAGCAGGAATACGCGCAACACGCACCCCATCACGGTAGAGTTTCACCCCGCCAAGCGTCGCTGACCCTGCCTCGACTTCGACATCCACGCGCAACTGTTTCGGGTCGCCTGATACAGATGCCACGTCAACGATGCGAATTTTGGGAGGAGACACTAAGCGTCCGGTAATTGGCTGACTGGGTGGCAACCCTTGTGCCAACGTTCGTCCCAGCAGCCGAGGCGAAAAAGCCTTGCGGGCAAACCACTCCAATTGCAAGGGCCGATAGGGATCGCGACGGTCATACCACACCAATTGCTGGAATGCATCGAAATCAGCCAGATCGAAGTGCCCATCGCCACTTGTGACTATCCACGGCGGTGGCTCGCCGCACAGCCCGACTTGATTGAAGCAGGTCGCTTGGTTGGCATAATCCAGCGTGCGCCATTCCAGCAACGGACGCGTATCCGATTTCCACAGACGCACCGCACCGTCTGCACCAAGCATCAATGCATTGCGGCTATCAACCCAGCTGATATTCTGAGCCGCCACCGGCTGCGTGAGTACAGTGACTTCACCGCTTTGCGCATCAAGACGGGCGGCAAACTCACCTGCGGCAAGCAAGGTGCGCTCACCGGGTGCCAGTGCGAGCCTGCGCCGATAATCGGGCGGCAAAGTGGTATGCCAACGGCGCACGCCATTTGCATCAAACGCAACAACGCCCTCTGCCGTAGCAAACCACATTGACTCACCACGCTGCCCGATGCGTACATCCTGAATGAGTCCTCCGACAGCTTGCCGAGTCGCAAAGCCTGCATCCCATCGTTTAAGCACTTGTCCGTTGGTAAGGTCAATCAGTTCGGCTTCATTGCTATTGGCTGCAAGTAGCCGCGTACCACTACTCTCTATATCCACATGTTCGGCGTAGCTTAGCCCGCCTATTTTTCCGAGTGGTGCAAGGTCTGTTGTGCGAAACGCGAGAATTCCCTCTTGGGTCGCCACCATGGTTCGCCCGCCTGTGCTATCAAGAGCGAGGTCAAACGAGCTGTCTGGCAGTGCTGCAGCGGGCAGAAAAAGACCGCTGTCTAGCGCATAGTTCAGCAGTGCAGTTTTGGGCCTGACACCGGTACTTTCGGCAATGATCAGCAAGCTGTGTCCATCAGTGCTAAAGCGAGCGGCCTTCATCAAAAAAAATTCGTTGGGCAAGTGCAGTGTCCCAAGCGGCCTGCCGGATGAGAGGCTCCACAGCACATCACCTATTAGCATACGTCCACTTGCCGCGCTGGTTGCAAGAACGCTGAAATTTTTACCGGGTAAAACTTCCATTTTCTGATTGAGTGTGAAGGAGCGCGCATCCAGTACCACCAGACCCGTTCCACCGGCAGCAATGATCTTATGATTTGCTACAGCAGCCTTATCAAATGACAACAGGCTGGGCGTCGCATTGTTTTCAGGCAAATCAAGCGGAGATATATTTTCTGATTTTCCGGAAAGTAAATGTGTCAGAACACGGCTTCCGCTGGTTGCAATCCAGCCTTCCTCCAGCGATGTCAGCGATATGCATGAGGAATTATCAATTCGAACGGGCGGAGTATTAATTATGTGCCCATGCAAGTCGAACTCGATGATACGCCCATCCGATAGTAACACTGCTTCGTTCCCTGCGTGGCGATGCAGCGAAACCGGGTAAATGTCGAGCTGAAGTCGCCACAAGACCTTTCCCCTTGTGTCGAGCCTCAACACTGTGTTTTGTGTAGCGATTGTCCAGCCATCCAATTCCTGCAGAGCATCCCAAGTGGTACTGTCGTGGAGTGAGGTGTGCGCAGTCTCGGTGCAATCTTTGACTCGCCACTGGTGCGCGAGGCCATTTTGACCCACCGCCCACACGGTATTATTGCCATCCCACCCGACCCGCATGGTCGGTGGATTGGAAGGAAGAATCAAGAAGCGATCATCAACGGGTTTCCAACTGCAAAGACTGATTCCATCCGCTAAGCGCCACACACGCACTGAGCCGCTTCCATCGCCACTTGCCAACATAGCACCATTCGGGCTAAATTCAAGCGTGCGGATTTCCGAGCTGTGGCCAGCAAGGCTGCGCCATTGGCGAGCACTGGGCAAATGCCAGATTTGAATACGCTGATCATAGCCTCCGGTGGCAACAATTACGGCATCTGGCCGCACCGCGAGCGCAGTAACGCCTCCAATATGCGAAACTGGCAGCATTAGCCGCAATTCAGTTTTGGCGGGAAGCGGTGTACCTTGCGTGCTGGCTAACACCAAGCCCGGTACCAACATGATTAGGATGCACCAGATTAATTTCAGCACACGCTGATTTCCCTTAGTTTGAAAATAACTAGAAACATTGTAATTACTTCTGGCGGTCAAAATTTCCAACCGACACCAAGGTAAGCGCTTTTGAGAAATGAGTGGTAGCCCATATTGAACACCAGTTTGTTGAATTCGATCAATGTCCCCACATTCAAATTCACGCCGTATCGGTCTTTAATTGGAGAGTAGTCATTGCAGGCTCCCTGCGAATTTGGGTGGCTAGTCTGTATTTGTGACGAAGTACAAGTTGTCTGCGCGTACCCAATTCCGGCATAGGGAATGATAGATTCAGAAAATTCCAGATGTCCTGTCGCGCCAGCATCAATGATTAGCACGTCCTGTTTATAAGGTGGCTCCTGTGAATCAACGTTACGCCCTTTATTGGTGAACAGATTGAAATAGAAGCCAAGCTTATCTTGCTCAATCTTATATCGTCCAATGCCCAACGTACCAACACTGGTGTTGCCCTCTGGAGCGTATTCCAGATCAGCCACCTCATAAGATTCTGCCGGAGCCTGACTGGATATAAGCTGGAATAGCAGCATAAATAGAAATTTTGAAAATTTAGTATTCAATTCGATTATCCTCGCTTGTACACAAATACAATTGGTTCAGCATAAAATATCAATGATTGGAATCAAGCATTTCCTCGATTTTCATTAAGCGCATTTCAATCAGTTCGGCCTGAGGATATTGTTTCTGTTCTTTATACACCCATGCAAGATTGCCAAGACTTTCAATCACCTCAGGATGCATTGGATCGAGTAACCGTTCCCTGATTTCCAAAGAGCGTTCATAGAGTGGCACGGACTTTTGGTATTCATGCTCCAGGTTGAACCGTGCCGCGAGCGTATCCAAATTTTCTGC
>CAIQPV010000485.1 GCA_903873725.1 uncultured Nitrosomonadales bacterium | reverse complement strand
CGCCACAGAATTAGGTAGACACTTCGCACGAAAATAAAGATGTTCAATCGGATTTTTCATGGGCGCTCAAAAGGCGTAATAAATCGACGTCAGCCGCTGCAATAAAAGATGGGTTCAACAAGGGCTTCTCGTAACCATAACGCAATTGATCTCCAACAAGATCCACCACTGCCCCACCCGCCAATTCGAGGATGCACTGGCCAGCTGCAGTGTCCCACTGACTGGTGGGCCCCAAGCGAGGATACAGATCGGCCAGGCCTTCGGCAATGTGACAGAACTTGAGGGAACTGCCCGCGGGCACGAATGTATGCTCAAACGGGAGCCGGGCCAACCATTCAGCCAGCGCATCCCCCCCGTGGGAGCGACTGCCCATAATGCGCAATCTCTGCCCTTCTCTCCAGGACGCAACACGCAAGGGATGCAGTCCCAGCTTATCCCGTTTCCAGGAACCCAGATCCTGCCCCGCAAAGAACAATTCGCCTAAAGCCGGAGCCAGCACCACACCAGCCACGGTCTGCCCCTGATGCACCAGGGCAATGTTGACCGTGAACTCCCCATTACGCTTCAGAAATTCCTTAGTCCCATCCAGAGGATCCACCAGAAAAAATGGGGTTACCCCTAAATCGGGGGGTGACCCTACGGTGGGCGAAGATGACTCCTCCGACAGAATGAATACGCCAGGAAATGCCGCTTCCAGCCCTTGGCGAATAACCCGATCCGCACGCAAATCGGCCTGCGTCAAAGGCGACTGATCCTCCTTATTCCAGGTTTCAAAATCCCCGCCGTACACGGCCATCACCTCACGGCCCGCGGCTTCAGCTATGGCGCATAAGGTCCGGAGCTGTGAGCTGGTTATTTTCATCTCGTCACGGATTCCCACAGCTTCACTCCGATGGCAAGCAATACCACTGACAGCACTCCTCGCAGCAGCGCATGAGGCAGGCGGGCCGACAGCATCGAGCCCACAATGACGGCAGGAATCGAACCCAGCAGCAGATTGCCCAGCAGTCTGAAATCCACATTTCCGATCAACAAATGTCCCATCCCCGCAAAAATGGCCAAAGGAATGGCGTGCACGATATCAGTGGCAACGAGACGGGGCGGCGTCAGCCGGAGTGGATAAAGGTAGGCCAGGAAAACCACTCCCAGCGCCCCGGCACCTACTGAGGTCAGCGTCACCAGCACGCCCAGCACAACGCCAGCCAGAACAGTGAGCGGTGCCTGCACCGCCTTGAAATGCTCCCCATCGCTGGTGCGCAACTTGCGGCCCAAGGCATGCAGAGGTTTCTGAAACAGCATGCCCAGCGCAGTGACCATCACCGCACCCGCAATGGCTGTCTTCAGAAAAGTTACTGCCGTATGATCAACCGGATGCACCTTAATCCAGACCAAGGTCAGCGCCGAGGCTGTCAGGCTGCCCAACCACAGTCGTTTCACCACGGGCCAGTCGATCAGTCCGTGACCGTGATGGACGCGTGTGGCTACTATCTTCGTGATTGCAGCAAACCACAAATCCGTGCCAATGGCCGCGGCGGGGGCAACACCGAAAAGCAGAAGCAGAAGCGGTGTCATCAGGGCGCCGCCACCGGCACCCGTCAAACCAACCATCAATCCAGTGACTGCGCCGGCCGCAATCAGCATCACGTCCATGTTTTAATTCAGCGCTTTAAAAATAATTTCGGCACAAACCTCGGGGCTGGCCAAGGATGTCTGCACACACACTTCCGGCGCCTCGGGGGGCTCATAAGGGCTGTCGATACCGGTAAAGTTTTTAAGTTCGCCCGCGCGTGCCTTGGCGTACAAACCTTTCAGATCTCGCCGTTCACACTCTTCGATGGGAGTATCCATATACACTTCGATAAACTCGCCTTCAGCAAATAACTCTCGAGCCATGCGACGTTCGGTTCTGAATGGGGATATGAAACTGACCAGCACAATCAGGCCTGCATCCAGCATCAGTTTTGCCACTTCCGCTACACGTCGAATATTCTCCACTCGGTCGACCTCGGTAAAACCCAGATCGCGATTCAGACCGTGTCGCACATTGTCGCCATCGAGCAAGTAGGTATGCCGGCCTTCGGCATGCAAGCGTTTTTCCAGAAGGTTGGCAACGGTGGATTTTCCAGACCCCGATAGACCGGTAAACCAGACGCAGCAGGGTGTCTGGTGCTTTTGCGCGGCGCGGGACACCTTATTGATTTCCAACGCTTGCCAGTGAATATTGCTGGCACGACGCAAAGCAAAGACGATCATGCCAGCCCCAACCGTCTCGAAGGTCAACTTGTCGATCAGTATGAAGCCTCCCAGGACGCGATTAACCGAATAGGGTTCGAACACCAGTGGTGAGCCGGTGGACAAATTCACCATGGCGATCTCGTTGAGGCCCAATGTTTTTGCAGCCAGATGGACCCCAGTATTGATGTCTTCACGGTATTTGATGTCCGTTACCGTGGCGGTAACTTCCCGGGAGGCGAGCTTCATCAGGTATTGCCGCCCGGGTGCCATGCTATGTTCGCTCATCCACAGCAATCGGGCCTCGAATTGGTCGGCGATTTCCGGCGGTGCGGCCATCGCCACCAATACATCACCCCGACTGGCGTCCACCTCGTCCTCCAGCGTCAGCGTCACCGCATCTCCCGCACGGGCCATCCCCACCGCATTAAAACCTGCAATGACGGACTTAACGCGCGTATGAACACCCGAAGGCAGAACCCGCACGCCATCACCCGGGCGCAATTCGCCCTGCGCGATCCGACCGCAAAAACCGCGAAAATCATGGCTTGGACGGTTCACCCACTGCACCGGCATGCGAAACTGGCCGGCATCAAAGCCATCGTGCACTTCCACTGCATCCAGATAGTCCATCAAGCTGGGACCACTGTACCAAGGTGTTCTTGGGCTCACTTTCAACACATTGTCGCCCTCCAGACCTGACAGTGGAATCGCCTGAATGTCGAGGAATTCAAAACAAGCTGAAAATGCACGGTAGTCGGCCACGATGGCATCAAAGGTGACTTGATCAAAACCCACCAGATCCATTTTATTCACTGCCAGTACCACATGGCGAATGCCCATCATGGCCACAATGCGGCTATGTCGGCGGGTCTGGGTGAGCACCCCCTTGCGCGCATCAATCAACAAGACAGCAAGCTGGGCAGTGGAAGCCCCCGTAGCCATGTTGCGCGTGTACTGCTCGTGACCTGGCGTGTCTGCAACCCTGTAGCGGCGCCGATCAGTGGCAAAAAACCGGTAGGCCACATCAATGGTAATGCCTTGCTCACGCTCTGCCTGCAATCCGTCCACCAGCAAGGCCAGATCCAGTTTCTCGCCCTGGGTGCCATACTGTCGCGAATCCGCTTCCAGCGACTTCAATTGATCATCAAAGATGGCTTTGCTCTCATAGAGTAGCCGTCCGATCAGCGTACTCTTGCCGTCATCTACGCTGCCGCAGGTAATAAAGCAGAGCGTATCTTTATTGCGCTGGCCTTCAAGAAACGCTGCGATGTCCTGCTCCAGAAGAGGCTCCATCAGAAATAGCCCTCCTGTTTTTTCTTCTCCATGGAGCCGGAGGCGTCCGAGTCAATGAGCCGGCCCTCTCGTTCGGAACCGCGCGCGTTCATGGTTTCGGCAATTACAGCCTCCAAAGTGTCGGCATCGCTTTCAATGGCCGCCGTGAGCGGCCAGCAACCCAGGGTACGAAAACGCACGCGACGAAGTTCGATCTCTTCGCCCGGCTGGAGCGGAAAGCGATCGTCATCCACCATGATCCATTGCCCACCCCGCTTCACCACCGGCCGTTCATCTGCCAGATAGAGCGGCACGATGGGAATATTTTCCAAATGAATGTACTGCCAGATATCGAGTTCCGTCCAGTTGCTCAGGGGAAAGACGCGGATGGTCTCGCCCTCACGCACATGGGTGTTGTAGAGGTTCCACAGTTCCGGACGCTGGGCTTTCGGATCCCAGCGGTGACCCAGGGCACGAAAAGAAAACACGCGCTCCTTGGCACGACTTTTTTCTTCGTCACGCCGCGCGCCACCAAACACCACATCAAACCCATGCTGGTCCAGCGCCTGCTTGAGGGCCCGCGTTTTCATGACATCGGTGTGGTAATTGCTGCCATGAGTGAAGGGTCCCACACCTTGCGCCAAGCCCTCGGGGTTAGTATGAACCATCAGCTTCATGCCGCTTTCCGCCACCATGCGATCGCGATGGGTATACATGGCCTTGAATTTCCAGCCGGTATCCACGTGCAGCAGCGGAAACGGTGGTGATGCGGGATAAAAAGCCTTGCGCGCCAGATGCAACATCACCGAGGAATCCTTGCCAATGGAATAGAGCATCACGGGATTGCGGGCAGTGGCTACGGCTTCCCGGATGATTTCGATGGATTCAGATTCGAGGGCCAGCATAAAATATTCCCTGCTTAAAGGTCGTTAATTGTACCGGATAAAGGCCCCACGATGCGCCCATGTCGTTGGTGCGGGGCTGTTTTTTTCTATCCGTATAGGGTCTGCACTTTGGCATAGAAGTCCCGATCCCACCGGCCATGTTCCGGGGAGCCAAAGCCCGATGCTTTCCAACCAATGAACGGTGCGGCACTGTCAAACTGTGGACGTGCATGATTCAATATCAGCATCCCAGCCTGGGCATTATTGAGAAAATATTCCTGCGATTCCCTGCATTTGGAAAAGAGCGCTCCCAGGAGACCCTGCTCCACATTGTTGTGAATGTCCATGGCGTGACGCAAATTTTTAGCCGAAATCAACGCCACAACCGGACCAAACAATTCGTCTCGAATAACCGGCGATTCTGGGTGCAAGTTGCTTAAAACCGTTGGGGCAATCCAGCATCCCCGATCACCGAGATTATTGGGCAAGCGTGTTCCAGCCAACAGCTCCCCCCCCTCTTTAACGGCTCGCTGAATGATGTCAACCAAACTGCGCTGTGATTGCCTGGAAATAACCGGCCCGATTTGCGTCGCCCTATCACCAGGCGGTCCTATGATCAGATTATTTGCAACTTCACAAAACGCTTCGGCAAATTGATTAAAAACACCTTCCTCTACGATCACTCTGCGTATTGCAGTGCACCTCTGACCGGAAAAGCTGAACATTGCAGGAGCAAGTTCTTGCGCAACAGCTTCAATATCTGCATCAGCCATGATTATGGCTGCGTTATTCCCCCCCATTTCCGCCTGAAATGGGCGGGCCATGCGGCCGCAGGAATGTGCAATCTTTCGTCCAACGGCGATTGATCCCGTAAATGATAGGGCCTTCACTTCAGGCGAACGAACGAGAATATCGCCGGTTATTCCATCTCCGGTTATAAGCCCCACATGATGGTCAAGGCCTACTTCGGCAAGGCAATCATGCAATGCAATTGAAATGGCAGAGGCAGGCAGCGCAGGTTTCCACACCACACTATTCCCGAAGCCCAGAGCGGCTGCAATCTTGCTTGCTGAAATCGAAAAGGGATTATTCCAGGGAGTAATAATCCCCACAAGCACCCAGGTTTCGCGCTGCCGTGTGCAATACTCCCGCCTCGGTATCTTGAACTTCTAGACGAGGAATACCAGCCTCCTGCAGCATTCGAACTCCGGTTGCCGCATATCCTGGAATAGGGACCCCCGGTACCGTCGAAAGGTCATCAAAATTAAGTGTACGGTGCAGAAAATTTATATGCGAGCTGTCAATGTCTCCTTCCATCGCCTGCACCCAGTTGCAAGCCCGATAATTGCGCCACATGAATGGAATGTTGTCTGGTTGTTGGTTCCACTCCAGATCATAAAGTGCAGGCGGTTTCTCACGTGGGCCCAGATAAGCCCAGATCACGCCGTTACGCTCGCTACAAGGATAGGCCCGCAGTTTTACTTTCTTTCTGAGTGGGCAGTCCGGAGCTTCATTGGGCATGTCGATGCAATGACCGCCAACGTCAAATTTCCATCCGTGATAAACACACCGTAGACCGCTTTCCTCATTTCGACCGAAAAATAGAGAGGCGCCACGATGAGGGCATACTTCGGAAACCAATCCCACCTGGCCAGTGGAGTCGCGAAACGCAAGGAGCTTCTCCCCGAGAAGTTTCACGCGCAAGGGCGGCAGATCGCATTTGGGTAATTCTTCAGAAAGCGCTGCCGGCATCCAGTATTGCCTCAGGAGGTCGCCCATAGGTGTACCAAGTCCAACTTGAGTCAATAGTTCATTGTCATCCCGGTTTAGCATTTGGTTTACTACTCCATTTCTTAATGGTTATACCTAACAACTTTACCAGTAGCATCCCATCCGTATCATCGGGGATTCCGGACGGAGTTTAGTGAGGTGCAGTGTTTGTCTCGGAGCGCACCAGCAGTCTCATTCTATGCGGCCTCTTTCAGTTTGGGCAATAGGTTCAGGTAGGTCTGCTCTGACGTAAGGCCTTCCAAGCTCGAGTGCCCACGGTTTGTGTTGTACCAATGCAGGTAATCGGCAATGTCGGGTCCTGGCCGCGCGCTCTCCCTCAAAGGTCGGCAGCGACTCCTTCAATGCCATTGCATAAGTCTGACGGGGGGTTTATTCACCGCCCCGGATAAATCGCCTGGCATCGTTCGAGATCGTGTTCCGTGAGGGTAATAGGCAAGGATTCGGGATCCATGCGGGGGCAGTCTGCTGCCAAGGTCATCACATCAAAGCATTGGGAGGAATGGGTGAGCCCGATGGCGTGGCCAAACTCGTGGCTGATAACCTTGCGCAGCAGGCGCGGATAGCGCCTGAACTCCAGCCGGTCCGGCCGAAACATAATGTCGCGCTCGATCAACTGCCCGTTGCGCCCCCGGCCCTCGGTGAGCCCCCGCAACTGGGGCGGCATGGCCAAGCTCCAGCCCACCACATTGACGCCATCCATGACACCCGGGATTCGCTCGGTG
>CAIQPV010000484.1 GCA_903873725.1 uncultured Nitrosomonadales bacterium | reverse complement strand
GACATCTGAACCGGATTGTTAGGATGTCTGATCAAAGGAGGCCAAGTGTCCATCCTTAAATGTCGTCGTCGTATTCCGGCTCGTCTGCGTGTTCAAAAAGTTCTTCACATTCCACTTGATGCTCCAATTGTTGTTATTGATGATGAAGCATGATACCTGTTAATTGTTACCGGATTGCGTCAATTGCGTTGTAGCGGTTAACTGTCAGATGAAGTCGCGACTACTACAGTTAAGACAAGCGGAACCAGATTTGACGTTGGCAGAAATCGGGCGGAAATTGAAGATCAATCAATCGGCTATCCCCAAGAGGGGCGATACAAAAAAAGAGATTGCCGACAAGAAAAATTCAATGAGTGCTACTGTCAGCCGATATTTGCGGAAGACAACAGCAATAGGCGTATCCGAAATTCTGTGTGTAAGGCCAAGGTAAACACGGCCTCAGATTAAAGCAGCCGTGAATCGTTCGCCGAATGTAATGGCGAATTGGTTGGCTGCCTCTTTCCAAGTTCGAGGCGGCATCATCCAATCTTTTACAATATTTCGCAAGGCCAGATACAGAAGCTTGGTGGCGGCTTCATCACTGGGAAAGTGTCCCCGATTCTTTACGATCTTGCGTAAGCGCATGTGCAAACTCTCGATGGCATTGGTGGTGTAAATGATTTTGCGTACCTCTGCCGGGTAGGCAAAGAACGGTGTAACCTGCGTCCATTGTCCGATATATCACCACACTCTTGTATTTTTAATTAATTCGCCATGTTTATCAGAGGGGCTTAATTTCAATTATTTAGGCCACTTTAGTGTTACATTACTCTCTATACCAATAGGAACTTTCAATGGTATCTCGCTTCTAGCCTAAGCTCAGGAGTTCGATTTTTCTATTATTTAAGGAGTATATCCAATGGCTATGTCTGGCGTTTTGCGACCCGGTCACATCGTTCTTCGAGTCCTCGATCTTGAGGAGGCGCTGCGCCACTACGTTGATGTTATTGGCCTGATCGAAACCGGGCGTGACGCTCAGGGTCGCGTTTACCTGAAAGCGTGGGATGAGCATGATCATCACAGTGTCGTATTGCGCGAGGCAGGACAAGCTGGAATGGATTATCTTGGATGGCGAGTAGACTCAGTCGCAACGCTTAAGAAATTAGCCGTAGACATAGATCGTTCAGGTTTGGCAACGGAGATGTCATGGATTCCGGCAGGAGAACATTTGTGTACAGGAGAGCGTTTCCGCTTTACCACACCAACCGGCCACGTAATGGAGCTGTTTGCCGAAAAGGGAAAGGTCGGAAACGGGTTGCCGGACACCAACCCGGATGCCTGGCCGGACGGTCTGCATGGAATGGCGCCGTCACGTTTCGATCATTGCTTGCTCTATGGTGACGATCTGGATGGTTCAGTCCGTCTGTTTACCGAGGTACTTGGTTTCGGACTGGCGGAGCGGGTTATGGCTGGGCCTGACAACAGCCTGATGATTGGTGCGTTCCTGAGCTGTTCAACCAAAGCACATGACGTTGCCTTCATTCGCCAACCTTTCAAGGGAAAGCTACACCATGCTTCCTTCCTGCTTAATAACTGGTATGAGGTATTGAAGGCAGGCGACATCATTTCCAAGAAAAACGTATCGATTGATATAGGCCCGACGCGACATGGAATCACGCGCGGTGAGACGATTTATTTCTTCGACCCAAGCGGCAACAGAAACGAAGTCTTTTCTGGTGGCTATGCCTATTACCCGGATAAGCCTGTTATAACTTGGACTGAAGATCAACTTGGCAAGGCCATTTTTTATCACGACCGTGTCCTCAATGAGCGCTTCTTGACTGTCTGCACTTGATGAGAAGGGCTGGCAACGGACAGATCCCACTGACTTCATCCCCGCCCAAAAGTCTCTTTTGGGTTCGCAATTGCAATCAAGATGGAACTAAAATAGTTTTTCAATGTAGAGTGGGGACTACGATAATGTCATCTTGATTGCGATTTGGAAAACCCTATATTCCCGGTTTGTGCAGTTGCGTTGAACGGAATGTCTAATGAGTGCCGTCCAATTTTGGCAACATGCCAGACGTAAACTGTGGGTTGGCTTTTAGCAGACCGACTTCATCGCTGAGTATGTTCGCAGCTTCGTTAAGTAATACATCCTTGGTATTTTTATTCTCTTTTTCAATTGCCAGATCAGCATCCAGATTACGTTCGCTGGACAATAGTCCGTCATCCTGAAATGCATGGCTGCCGGCTGTTACAGATTCTTTGTTTGTTGCATAGGCACCTTTGTGTACTTCCCTGTCCTTCCCGCGTAATCTTACCCTGGCTTCCTGGGCTTCGCGCTCTTTGCGGCGGTCAGCCTCATTGAGGGAGATCAGGTTTTTCTTGCGCTGATTGTTGAACTCGGCAATATCTTCCAGTAAATACTGAAAATCTTTGTCCTTGCTGATGCGTGAATCGTGATTCACTTTCAATATGGGTACGATGCCTGACAAATCACCTGCCGGGGTATAGTCGGCAGCTTTTATTTGTGTCCATGGCAAGGCATTGTCGAAGCTGGATTCACCAAAATCCTCCGCATCAGTCATCGTCGGAAGGCTGATATCCGGGGTTACACCGCGCAATTGTGTGGTACCCCCATTAATACGGAAAAACTGGGAGATGGTCATTTTGAGTTCGCCAAATTTTGGCTTCTCGTTTTTCGCGAGCTGATCCAGACTTATCACTGTCTGTACAGTGCCTTTTCCAAAACTCGTCTCGCCGATTACAACTCCACGACCATAATCCTGAATCGCGGCGGCAAAAATTTCTGAGGCCGAAGCCGAGGCGCGATTAATAAGCACTCCTAGCGGGCCACTCCAGGCAACGCCGGCATTGGTATCGCTCATAACTGTTACATCACCCTGGGAGTTGCGTTGTTGCACTACGGGGCCCTTGTCTATAAACAGCCCCGACAGTCCAACGGCTTCATCCAATGAACCACCGGCATTGTTACGCAGATCAATCAGTACGCTATCCACTTTGTCACGATTAAGCTCGCTCAATAAGGCTGATACATCCCGACTCGCGCTTTTGAAGTCCTTGTCACCTTTTTGGTGGGCGGCAAAATCCTGATAAAATTCCGGCAGGGAGATCACCCCGATGTGGCGGGTTATTCCCCCGTCCTTCACCTCGATAATGGATTTTTTAGCGGCTTGTTTTTCCAGGCTGATTTTTTTCCGCACCAGCGAAACAAGCTTGTGCTTGCCGTCAGGGCCGGCTTCCACAGGTAGAACATCAAGCCGCACCACAGTGTCCTCTGCACCACGGATCAAGGCCACCGTGTCGTCAATGCGCCAGCCCATTACATCAACAATAGGATCCTGTTCGCCTTGACCGACACCCACAATACGATCTCCCACTTTCAACTTGCCGGAAAGCACGGCTGGACTACCGGCCACCAGCTCTCTGATTGTGGTGTATTCATTCTTGTCTTGCAGCACCGCACCAATACCGAAAAGAGATAACCTCATCGAAATATCAAACTCATTTGAAGCGCGTATTCCAAAATAATTGGTATGCGGATCAATGGACATCGTATAGGCATTCATAAAGTTCTGAAATACGTCGTCACTTTTGACCTTGGATAAACCGTTTAATGAATTGTCATAACGTTTGCCCAGTGTATCCATGATACTTTTATCATCCTTGCCGGCCAGTTTGAGCCGTAACCAGTCACTTTTAACACGTTTGCGCCATAACTCATTCATCTCATCTTCGGATTTTGGCCACGATGCATTCTTCCGGTTGTATTGATAACTTTCCTTGACCCCGAAATTAAAGCCCTTTTTGAGCAAAGACCGGGCATAAGTAATGCGTTCAGTGATTCGCTGCTGGCAAAGATTGAAAATGGCAAAAGGAACATTCAAGTCTTCTTTGAGTATGGCATCATCAAGTCTGGTTCGGGCACTCGCGAATTGATCAATGTCAGCCTGCAGAAAGAACACCTTTTCGCTATCCAGTGCTTTCAGATAATTGTCAAATATTTTCGAAGATAATACATCGTCAAGCGGCAAATGTTTGTAATGGTACTTGGTCAGAATTTGGGCGGATAAATGCGCAACTTGGG
>CAIQPV010000483.1 GCA_903873725.1 uncultured Nitrosomonadales bacterium | reverse complement strand
TAATATTTCTATTCTTCGACTTCGTGTGAGTTACTTCTTGTGTCTTGAGTCGTTAAACGCATAGAATAAATTCCACACATTCAACACCTAAGCACACATACCCACACTCGTCGGTTGTCTGTAAAATTTTAAAGAACGGCTGACATTTTTACTATATTAAATAGCTTCTTGCGTCGCTAGAAATTTAGTGGTTGCGGGGGCAGGATTTGAACCTACGACCTTCGGGTTATGAGCCCGACGAGCTGCCAGACTGCTCCACCCCGCGTCAGGAGGAGTAAGACTATAGCAGAGCATGAGGGGGCCGTCAAACATTATTCGTATTTTCTTTGGACAATCATGGCATTCTATGCCTCTCCAAAGCCCACTCAACATGCTCGCGCACCAGCATCGACGGGTCTTGCACGCGGGCTTGCAATGCAGTCAATATTTCTTCGTTTCTGGGCGCATTCCCTAGCGCAACCGCAATATTGCGCAACCATTGTTCATGGCCGATATGATAGATGGCGCTACCGGAAAACTTGTCCTTGAAGATCGCTTCGTCCCACGCAAACAATGTGGTGAGCGCAATATCATCGAGCCCATGCCGTGCAGCAAAGTCAGCTTCCAAACTATTATGCGCGAATCTGTTCCAGGGACAAACCAGTTGGCAATCGTCACAGCCATAGATGCGATTGCCTATAAGTGGCCGCAACGCCAATGGGATACTGCCCTTAAGCTCGATAGTAAGATAGGAAATACACCGCCGTGCATCCAGCTGGTAGGGTGCAATGATGGCCTGCGTGGGGCAAATTTCGATGCAGCGCTGGCAAGTGCCGCAGTGATTTTCAGCTGGCATGTCTGCGGGCAGCGGAAGATCGGTATATATCTCGCCCAGAAAGAACCACGAACCATGCTCACGAGACAGCAGCAGCGTATGCTTACCGCGCCAACCCAAATGAGCCCTTTGTGCTAACTCAACTTCCATTACCGGAGCGCTGTCGGTGAATACACGAAAATTAAAATCTCCCGCTTCGGTGCGGATTTTTTGCGCCAGTTTTTCCAAACGATTGCGCAGCACTTTGTGATAATCACGCCCCAGGGCATAACGCGAAATGAAAGCTTTACTGCCATCCTGCAACACCTCCCATGCATCTTTCGCATTCGGCGGATAGTAATCCATGCATACTGAGATCACGCGCAGCGTGCCGGGCACCAGTTCCGCCGGACGGCTACGTTTCAATCCATGTTTTGCCATATAATCCATCTCACCGTGATGGCCGCACGCAAGCCATTCCAGCAGATGCGCTTCGGCATCATCCAGTGCGGTATCGCTAATGCCGATCGACTGAAAGCCGAGCGCCCTGCCCCACTCCTTGATGCGCAGGGCAAACGCCGCATAATCTGTTTTAGAGGTTTCGTTTTGCATAAACTGGATCATAGCCCAATATCCCTGCCCGATGAGACTGCGACCATCGCCTTCGCAGGAAATCTGGCGCGTGTGCTCAAGCCTGGCATGGTGTTCTATCTGCGCGGCGATTTGGGTGCGGGCAAGACCACACTGGTGCGCGCACTCATTCAGGCTCTGGGTTACACAAGACGCGTAAAAAGCCCGACTTATACTTTGCTTGAGCAGTATGAAGCGGGCGGGTTACACTTGCGTCACTTCGACTTGTACCGTTTTCGAGATGAGGAGGAATGGGAAGCCACAGGTTTTCGCGACGAATTTGACGGGCGCAACGTATGTCTGGTGGAATGGCCGGAGAAGGCGCATGGTTTGATACCGCAAGCTGATGTGGAGATCATGTTTGAAATACTACCCAGTGGTCGCAATATCATGCTCCGCGCCAACACAAAGACGGGCAGGGAATGTTTAAACTCACTGCAAAGTTAATCGTTTTTCTCTTGCTGCTGTGGTTGCCTAATGCGCAGGCCACTATCGCCATTAGCTCGGCTCGCGTCTGGCCGGCACAGGAATACACCCGTCTGACGCTGGAGTCGAAGCAACCGATTCGTTACAACCTGTTCATTGTAAAAAATCCTGAACGACTGGTAATAGACCTGGAAGATGTCGAGCCCCATGGCGCCCTGGACGAACTCGCGGCCAAAGTCGGCAGTGATAATCCCCATATCAAAAGCGTCCGCATAGCTCGCTTCAAACCGGGTGTAGTACGTTTGGTGCTTGACCTGAAAACCGAGGTCAAACCGCAATTATTCAACCTCAACCCTGTCGCGGAATACGGTCATCGCCTGGTACTGGACATCTATCCCGCCGTTCCCGTTGACCCGCTGATGGCACTGATTCAGCAACCCGAAAGTAAACTGCCGGAAATTCCTGCTGCACATGAAGAAAATTTACCCGCCAGTGCGCCCACCAGAAGCAACGTACCCGAACCGGTCAAAGTCATGGAAGCCCCGCCGCCCGGCGTGCCAGTCACAAATGCCAAGCAGGATAAACCAATTTCAAAAACCATCCCTGAAATCAGCGCACGCACTTTGGTGATTGCAATTGATGCAGGACACGGAGGCGAAGATCCCGGCGCGCATGGGCGCGGTGGAACGTTTGAGAAAAATGTCACGCTGGCGATTGCACGCAAGCTGAAAGGATTGGTGGATGACACCCAGGGAATGCGCGGCGTTCTTATCCGTGACGGGGATTACTTCATCCCGCTTGGCGGACGCGTCACAAAAGCGCGCAAGGTACATGCCGACCTGTTTATCTCCATCCACGCCGATGCTTTCATCAAATCGAATGCCCGCGGCTCTTCAGTATTCGCCCTGTCCGAACACGGCGCCACCAGCGCGGCCGCGCGCTGGCTTGCGAAAAATGAAAACGAGGCCGACCTGATCGGCGGTGTGAACATCGCAGTAAAAGACCCCTTTCTTGCCCGTACTCTGCTCGACCTTTCGCAGACAGCCACCATCAACGACAGTCTTAAACTGGGCAAAGGTCT
>CAIQPV010000482.1 GCA_903873725.1 uncultured Nitrosomonadales bacterium | reverse complement strand
CCTTCAGGGATGAAATCGATACATGCTGGCAGGATACGGTAGTCGTGGTAATCAGCGAGTTTGGCCGAACTTTCCGGGAAAACGGCAACAAAGGAACCGATCACGGTCATGGCACTGTTTACTGGGTGCTGGGAGGAAAAATCAACGGGGGCGGCATTCTTGGAGAACAGGTCAAGGTTGACCAGGCTCACCTTTTCCAGAACCGTGACTTTCCGGTGCTTAATGACTACCGTGGAATTCTGGGTGGGTTGCTGAGCCGTCTATATGGTCTTTCGCCGGCGCAAATCTCTTCAGTATTCCCCGGTGTTCAGGCGGTGGATTTAGGGCTCGTCTGAGCTTGAAATTGATTTGTTTTCTTTAGTTCCGAGTCGTCCTTGGGGCAAATTGAAGGGCATTTCGACGTTTATCTTTCCAATGCCTGAAAAAGCAGATTCATTAGCATTAATCGTTGCGGCAGACGTGTACCGGAGTAAACGCGGAGATTATTATGTGGAAAGAATTCAGTGAAAACCAGGATGGTATAGTTTTTTGGGGATGCCTGCTGGCGGGGCTTGTCCTGATACTTGTGGATATGATGGGTAGTCGCTGACACGGACAAATAAATTATGCGTAAGGTTATTTTTGTGGCGCTGTTAGCGGTTATCAGCGATAGTGTGATGGCGGAATGGGTGCAGGTTGGTAGCAATACTGCTTTTACCAGTTACACAGACCCGTCTTCCATTCGCAGGGAAGGGATCAAAACCATGGAGGGCAGCAAGGCAAAAATGGTATCCCTGATGGATTACACTACGGTTATCACAAGGGCAGGCAAAACCTATGCGTCAATAATAGCGCAGCATGAATTCGATTGCAGGCAAGAGCAGGTACGTATGCTTTATTCCTCGATTTACTCCGGACATATGGGTACTGGCGCAGTGGTTGAGGGAAAATTCCTTCCTGAAAATTGGCGGTCGGTTCCTACTCGCAGCATTGAGGAAGTCCTGTGGAAAGTCGCATGCGGAAAGATTTAGGTTCCTCTGACATTCGCAATGTCATCTGTTTGTCATCCGCTAATTTTATAATCCAGAATCAGAATTTAGTGCTATCCTTTCTGGCACGTGCTGATTGCCAATCAAATCGATAAAGCGGGAATGTTTTCCGTGCGGCATTGGCACGAAGGACCAACAACATGAAACTGGAAGATCCAATTTCCATTGAACTGTACTCTCATACAAAAGCCTTGTCGGTTGCACTTGGCTACCGGGATCATTTGACACGGCTTCACTCCGAGCGTGTGCTCGGACTTTCCGAGGAAAGTGGGGTGTGTGTCGGCTTGTCCAATAATGACCTGGGTATTCTTAAAATTGCAGCTTCGCTTCATGACATTGGCAAAATCGGAATACCTGACCATATCCTTTTAAATACATCCAAACTTGATAAAGACGAGTGGGACAAAATCAAGCAGCACTCTGAGTTCGGGGAAAGAATTTTGGCAGCCACTGAAATTGAAGGTTCAAAGCAAGCCTCGTTGGTAATTCGTCACCACCACGAACATTACAACGGTATGGGTTATCCTGACAGACAATCAGGAGAAAACATTTCAATTTGCTCACGAATTATCTCGATCGCCGACAGTTATGACGCGATGGCCGAGACACGGTCATACCATCATTCGAGAACGCATTCCGAAATCATGGCTATCTTGCATAAAGAAACCGGGGAAAAACACGATCCTGAACTAATGAGCATATTTTGCAAAATCATCGAATCCAGCAAATTCAAGGCAACAAAAATCCATTGAAACTCTGAAGTCAAACTCGAAAGCCTGATGTCGGGGTCACAAAAAAACTAAAACCGCAGTTGACGCAAAACACACCGTTATTTCAAAGGGTTGCTCTGCCATTGTAGGTGCGAATTTATTCGCTCATAACTCGTTGGGCGTGCGATCACCCTTCGGATACAAGAACCTCTGCGAGGCAAATTCGCACCTACGAACCCATCAATTGAGGCTTTTAGGATAAACGGAAACATAAGATCAAAAGCAAAAAGCACCCAGAAGATAGCCTCGGGATGCTTTATTTTTTTAGCAAAAATTTACCAACGGGTGTGCCACCAAGTGGCTGATATTCTCCCTCCCCATCGGGGGAGAGAGACAAAGGCGCACCAAGCGAATAAAGTATTACCTGTTGCCGTTGGTATTGCCGTTATGCCCGCGGCCAAGCGAGAAACTGCTGGCTGGGCGGCGCTGGCCGGTTGCGACCGTCGTATTGCCGGTGCTACCTGTGCTGCGGGCGTTGGGAGAACGGCGTTGGGCATTGTCGCCGAAACGGGTATGCGATTTTCCCTCGCGGCGAGGTCCGTTGCGGTCATCACGCGGCGGAAAGCCGTGGCGGCTATCCGGGGCAGTGTGGCGTCCGAATCCACCCGACTTACCGCGTGGAGTGGCGTTACCGCGAGGGCCTGAAGTTGAACGCGGCTTGAATTTCGGCTCCATCCCGGCCACGATATGGGCGGTAATGCTCTGGCCGGTGTATCGCTCGATCTTGTGCAGGTTGACCGCGTCGCGGTTGGAAGCAAACGAAACCGCAATGCCTGAAGCGCCGGCGCGACCGGTTCGGCCAATGCGATGTACATAGTCTTCGGCAAACTTGGGCAAGTCGAAGTTGATCACATGCGAAATGCCCGCCACATCAATCCCGCGTGCGGCCACATCAGTGGCCACCAGTATACGAATCTGCCCGCGCCGCAAATTGTTCAGCGTGCGGTTGCGTTCGCGCTGGTTCATGTCACCGTGCAGCGCGGCGACGGAATGGCCTTGCGCCGACAAACCATCGGCCAGTGCATCGGCATCGCGCTTGGTGGCGGTGAATACCAACGCCTGGTTCATTTCGGTGTCGCGCAACAAGTGATCCAGCAAGCGATTCTTGTGTGCCATGTCGTCCACATACATCAGTCGCTGCTCGATGTTTTCGTGGCGTGCCTGTGTCGCTGCAACGCTGATGCGCTTGGGCGATTTCAGCAAACGCTGAGCCAGGTTGCCAATCACGCCATCCAGCGTGGCGGAGAACAGCAGCGTTTGGCGTGCGGCCGGAGTGGCGGCGGCGATGCGCTCCACGTCGTCGATAAAACCCATGTCCAGCATGCGGTCGGCCTCGTCCAGCACCAGCACTTCGAGGCGCGAGAAGTCGATGCGGCCGCGTTCCAGGTGGTCGATCAGGCGGCCGGGCGTGGCGATCATCACTTCAGGGTTCACCTTCAGCGCCTGGAACTGCGGGCCGAACGGCGCGCCGCCGACCAGACAGACTGTGCGCAAGCGGCGCATTCCGGCGCCGTAGATCATCGCCTGCTTTTGCACCTGCATGGCGAGTTCACGGGTGGGGCAAAGCACCAGCAGGCGTGGGCCCGTGCCGGGAAGGGTGGAAGGTTCAGCAAGTCGATGCAGGCTGGGCAGGAGGAAGGCCGCAGTCTTGCCGCTGCCGGTGTGGCTGG
>CAIQPV010000481.1 GCA_903873725.1 uncultured Nitrosomonadales bacterium | reverse complement strand
GCCCTGGCCAAGAAATTCGGGTCGGAGCACACACTGATTGATTTCGTCTGTGAAATCAAGGACGAACTCGGCGGCATCACCGTCACCAACGTGCGCGACTTCGTCAATATCAAGCTCAGCGACGCAACCGCTGCGGAGTTGGAACACCGCCCGGTTGAATACGACACCGGCGTCACGCTCACACCGGGCCGCTATTCCATCAAGTTCCTCGCGCGCGACGACGAGACGGGCCGCATCGGCACCTACCAGACTGAGTTTGTAATTCCGAACTTGAACAAGGAGGTCCGCCGCGTGCCGATCAGTACCGTGGTACTGAGCAGCGAACGCAAAAGCCTGAAAGACGCAATCTATACCGCTGACAGGCAAAAGGACAAGGCCAGAAACGACGCCAGCAACCCCTTGGTGCAGGACGGCAGCAAGCTGGTCCCGAGCGTAACCCGGGTATTCAGCACGGGCCGCCTGATGTATGTCTACCTGCAAGCTTATGCGGGCGCGCCCGCAGCAGCCGGGCCAGCCAACGCATTCATCGCGTACGTGAGCCTTTTCCGGCAGGGCAGGAAGGCTTATGAGTCGGAGTCGCTCGCTCTGACTCCGCTGCCTCAATCCCGGCTGGGCACGGTGCCGTTCAGCTTTCGCATTGAACTCGGCGATTTGGAATCCGGCGAATACCTGTGCCAGGTCACGGTGCTGGATCCTTCAGGAAATCGGGCCGCATTCTGGGACAGTGCCGTCATGCTCATTCATTGATTCACCAAGCGGGATAAAGATGGACGAGAAACTCAACAAGATCCAACGGTTGCTCGATAGTGAAACCACGCTGACGCTGTCCACCGCCGATGCGAGCTTTACGCCGCACAGCAGTCCATTGTTCTTTGTCAGAGGCGCGCAACTGCAACTCTACTGGTTCTCTTCGCGACGAACTATCCATAGCCGCAACTGCGCCCGCAATCCTTCAGCTTCCGTTGCTGTTTACCGGCATGCGGCAACTTGGCGCGAGATTCGCGGCGTGCAAATGCAAGGTACGGTCTCGGTCGTCGCGGCCTCTCCGCTTCGGAGTGAACTTGCCGGCCGATATGCGGAGCGATTTCAGTTGAGCAGTGCCCTGCGGTTGGTCATGCGGCACAGCACGATGTATTGCTTTTATCCGCGCTGGGTGCGGTATGTCGACAATGCAAGGCGATTCGGCTACAAATTCGAACTGGAGATCCACCCCCAAGGGGTCGAGTGACGGGTTCCGCCGAATCACGTCACTCGCGCAGGGCTACACCGATTCGATGGCGTGGATTCCGTTGGCGATTTCTGTTGAGAGCACCTCAATATCCGGAGAGATGCGTTTGCGTTCCCGTTCTGGAATTTGGGAGAGCAGGTCGGCGTACGGTGTCACTTCACATCCTGCGAATGCCGGGAAGCCCGCGGCATCGGCCATCCTGCAACTCACTTTGATCAATTCCGCCATGCTCCATTGGCCCTCTGAATCCCGGTCACAATGATGTTTGAACACGATTTCTTCAAAATCGGGAGAAAGCTTCCACTCTGAAACCATTTGCTTTCCTGCGTCGCAGTGGTCCAGGCCGAAAAGCTCCCGCTCCCCCGCCAGGATGCTCTCCGGACTTCCCTGGTGCGAGTCCAGCAGCGCCGCGAATTCCTTGGGCTGCACCACCGCCAGGGCAAAGCGTCCGATGTCATGCAGGATGCCGGACGTGTAGGCAATGTCCTTGTCCATGAACCCAAGCGCGGCCAGCCGTTCAGCAATCATGGCACACGCCAGATTGTGACGCCACATGCTGCGCATCGAAGGATGCCTCAGAGATTTGCCAAGATAGGCTCTCACTCCGACCGTGATACACATGCCCTGCAGCGTGTTGGC
>CAIQPV010000480.1 GCA_903873725.1 uncultured Nitrosomonadales bacterium | reverse complement strand
TGATTTCCTTCCTGTGGATTACATCTTCTTCCAGATGTGATTCCTTGAAGTCGCTTAGCCCCCCCATCAACTTGGTTAGGCCGTCGGCATATTGCAGATAGAGTTTGGGGTTGAGCAGCTTGAGCGTTTCAGGCAACTCTTCCAGGCCTTTGATGGTGTCGCGCAATTGGTGCAGATGGGCGATTTCCAGTTCGAGTTGCGCGGCCGTAGGAAGAAATTCGTGCATCGGCGGGTCGAGCAGACGCACGGTGACGGGCAGTCCCTTCATTGCCTTGAAGATTCCCTTGAAGTCGGCGCGCTGTATCGGCAGCAGGCGATCAAGTGCAGCCTGGCGTTCTTCTGCTGTTTCGGCCAGGATCATTTCCTGCACGATAGGCAATCGGTCGGTGCTGTTAAACATGCGCTCGGTACGGCACAGGCCGATGCCCATTGCGCCGAATTGGCGTGCACGCAGAGCATCGGTGGGACTGTCTGCGTTGGCCATCACCTTGAGTCTGGATATTTCGTCTGCCCAGGACAACAGCGTGGCCAATTCTTCAGAATACACAGCCTCTACCGTAGGGACTTCTCCCGCATAAACGTGACCGGAACCGCCATCTATGGTGATGATGTCACCTTCCTGCAAAGTGGTATCGCCGATCTTGGCGCTACGCAACACGTCGTTTATGACGATTTGCTCGCACCCCGAAACACAGGGCTTGCCCATGCCGCGCGCTACGACTGCGGCGTGAGATGTTTTGCCACCGCGACTGGTTAGAATTCCCTGTGCCTGGAAGAAGCCGTGAATATCTTCCGGCTTGGTTTCCTCGCGCACCAGTATGATTTTTTCGCCTTTGCGGCCGCGCGTTTCGGCAGTGTCGGCATCGAACACGATTTTTCCGGATGCGGCGCCGGGCGAAGCCGGCAGGCCTTGCGCCAGGGATTTGCCATGAAAATTCGGGGCCAGTTGTGGAACCAGTAATTGCTCCAGCACAGCAGGTTCGATACGCAACAAGGCACGTTCCTTTGAAATCAGCCCTTCATGAAACATTTCAACGGAAGAGCGGACCATGCCGCGCGCGTTCATTTTACCGTTGCGCGTTTGCAGGCAATATAAAATGCCCTTCTCGATGGTGAATTCGAAATCCTGCACTTCGTTGTAATGCGATTCAAGCCGGTTATGCAGCGTCATCAGCTGGAGGTAAATTTCCGGCATTTCCTGTTCCATTTCAGCAATGGCCTTGGGTGTGCGGATTCCCGCCACCACGTCCTCGCCTTGCGCGTTGACCAGATATTCGCCGTAAATCACGTTTTCGCCGGTGCCGGGGTTGCGCGTGAAGCCCACGCCCGTACCGGAATCGTTACCCATGTTGCCGAACACCATGGTACAGATGTTTACGGCAGTCCCGCTGGCCTGATCCTTGGTGATCTTGAATTGCCTGCGGTAATCCACCGCGCGCTTGCCCATCCATGAACCGAAAACTGCGCCTACTGCAATTTCCAATTGTTCGTAAGGATCCTGGGGAAAGGGTTTGCCACAGTGGCGTTCCACAATCGACAGGAATTCACCGGCCAATTCCTTTAGGTGATCGACGTTTAAATCCAGATCCTGGGGGGCTCCATATTTACGCTTGATGGCGGTCATGCGTTCATCAAAATGTTCGTCGTTGATGTTGAGCGCGATTTTGCCGAATAACTGGATGAACCGGCGATAAGTATCGTAGGCAAAGCGAGGGTTGTTGGTTTGCTTGATTAACCCTTGCAGCGAGGTTTCGTTGAGACCAAGATTGAGAATGGTGTCCATCATGCCCGGCATCGACATTGACGAACCTGAGCGAACCGAAACCAGTAAAGGATTATCGCTACTTCCAAAACCCTTACCAGTTTTCTTTTCAAGCGCTTGCATGTGAGTCTTAACAGACTGCATTAATCCGTCCGGGAGTTTGTTCTTTTCCAGATAGGCAGTGCATGCTTCAGTAGTGATAGTGAAGCCGGGCGGAACATTCAATCCAATTTGCGTCATTTCGCATAGATTCGCGCCCTTGCCGCCAAGCAGCATTTTGTTCTTGCCATCACCATTTTCAAATTCATAAATGTATTGCTTGCTATCAGTCATAACGTCCCCTTTTTGATGTTTGCATATTACTAAGTCTTCGAAATAAGCTACAAATCTTTTCAGCAACCTGACCCGGACGAGTCGGAACAAAGTTTAGCCGGCTTTTTTGTAGTCACTGTCCATTCCTGTTGCCATCCGTTGAAGATGCGCATAGTGCTCTTGCAGTTCCTCATCGTAGGATGCAAGAATTTGCCCGCTATCGGCCCCCATCTCTTTTACCAGTCCACGGAAACGCGACTCCTTCTGGATGAACTCGCTGTAAGCTACGGAGGGCTTCGGCGAATCCAGTGTGAGCGGGTTTTTGCCCTGCAGCTTGTTGCGCGGATCATAGCGGTATAGCGGCCAATGGCCCGTGCTTACGGCCATTTCCTGTTGCTGGTGTTGATGGGCCAGGTCATATCCGTGCTCGATGCAGGGACTGTAGGCAATGATCAGCGACGGGCCGTCGAAAGATTCGGCTTCGAGGAAGGTCTTCAGCGTGTGGATGTCTTTTGCACCGTATGCGACTTGCGCGACATAAACATGACCGTAACTCATGGCGATCAACCCCAGGTCCTTTTTGCCGGTACGTTTTCCGCCGGCGGCGAATTTTGCGATGGCACCGAGCGGTGTGGCTTTCGACATCTGACCGCCGGTATTGGAATAGACCTCGGTGTCGACCACCAGAATGTTGACATTGCGCCCCGATGCCAGGACATGATCCACCCCGCCGAAACCGATATCATAGGCCCAGCCGTCGCCGCCGATGATCCAAACGCTCTTCTTGGCCAGATAGTCGGCCAGGCTTTCCAGGTTGCGCGCCTCAGCTGTTTGTATGCCAGCCAGAACCTTGCGCAGATCTTCAATGCGCTGGCGCTGGGCAAAGATGCCGGCCTCGCTGGACTGGTCGGCGTTGATCAGGGAGGAAGCCAGTTCGTTGCCGATCTTGCCCTGCAAACGTGTGACCAGTTCCCGTGCCTGCTCGGCATGTTTGTCTATGCTGACGCGGAAGCCAAGGCCGAATTCGGCATTGTCTTCGAACAATGAGTTAGACCAGGCCGGGCCGCGGCCGTCCTCGTTCTTGGTGTAGGGCGTGGTGGGCAGGTTGCCGCCGTAGATCGACGAACAGCCGGTGGCGTTGGCAACAACCATGCGGTCGCCGTATAACTGGGTGGCGAGGCGAATGTAGGGCGTTTCGCCGCAACCGACGCAGGCCGACGAAAATTCAAACAGGGGTTGCATGACCATCGCACCCTTGATGGTCGAAGTACGCAACTGGGTGCGGTCGAATTCCGGTAACTTGAGGAAGAAATCGAAATTTTCCCGTTCGGGCTCGCGCAACGGGGCTTGCGGACGCATGTCCAGCGCTTTGTGGGTGGACCCTATCCGGTTCACGCCCCAGTTTCAAGCTGGTTACCGGCGTCA
>CAIQPV010000479.1 GCA_903873725.1 uncultured Nitrosomonadales bacterium | reverse complement strand
TGAAGGTCAATCGTCTTGATTGCGACAAAACGATCAATTAGTGGATCGTGTGCTTTGTAAACAATCCCCATCTCGCCCCGACCCAACTCCTCAAGAATTTCATATCGCCCAAGATGGCTATCCATATTTTCTTCCTATTGCTGAAAGCAACTTTATTTCCACGATAATTATTATATTGATCCATTATGACCCGATGATGAAGCTTTGAGAGAGCCAGAGCAGCCTGTCTGTGACACCAGCCCGCTAAAAAGTTCCAATACAAAAACTTATGACCGGAAGTCCTTTGGCAAATTTATTCAGCTCGCCCTGTACCGATTTGTTCACTGTTACTTTGGCTGCAATAGTTGGGAACCGCTAATATTACCGCAACCTGCTGGCTAATACGTTTATTACAGTTCTAATTACAAAAGTCAAACAAGACTGAAAGGTGTAAAATAATTGCACCCGCAGTTAGTTTGGCTAAATTAAGGAATTATCAGCCATGAAGAGAACACCAACGGAAAAGTACCTGAAAAAAGCATCCTCTTTGACTAAAAAACAGTCTGAATTCTTGATAATGAGAATGGGTGGAAAATTGGGCCGCAGAATTGATGATGACAAACTTGTCCCTCTGGAAGCATTAGCGATTCAACTTGAGATTGAGGATGAGCATCGCAACGAATGGCGCGAAAAGTTTGCTGAAATCAAAGCCCGTTTTGAGAAATTGTAGGCTCGATAATAAAGTCGCACTGCTGTGCATGCCATGAAGATAATACGGCTTACGCCCCGTGTTAAATATGTGCGCGATAAAAAGCCAAAAAATCGTCCGCCGCCAATGGGCGGCTGAAAAAATATCCTTGAATCTGGTTGCAACCCATGGTTTTTAGCAGTTCGAGTTGTTCGGCGGTTTCAACGCCTTCGGCCACAGTGGAGAGATTAAGCGCTTGTGCCATTGCCACTATCGTCCTTGCAATCGCCACGTCGTCGGTGTTCTCCGGCGTGTCTTTGATAAAGGCGCGGTCTATTTTCACGCAATCAATCGGGAAGCGTTTGAGATAGGCGAGCGATGAGTGGCCCGTACCGAAATCGTCGAGCGCCAGATGGATGCCCCGGTCGTGAATTGCGTTCAGCAACTTTATGACTCCTTCCGGATCATCCATCACCATGCTTTCAGTGATTTCCAGTTCCAGAGAATTGACAGGCAGCGCCGTTTCGGCAAGAACCGCATCAATATCGTCCAGCAGGCTGCCGGAACGAAATTGCCTTGCGGAAAGATTGACCGCCACCCGCAACGGGCGCAAACCGGCTTGCTGCCACTCAGCATTTTGCCGGCAAGCTTCGCGTAACACCCATCGTCCGATAGCGACAATCAGCCCGGTATCTTCGGCAACGGGAATGAATTCAATCGGGGAGATCATGCCTCGCTCCGGGTGCATCCAGCGGACAAGCGCTTCCATGCCCAGCAAACGACCACTCACCGTGTCAACCTTGGGCTGGTATTGCAGGCGCAGTTCGCCGTTTTCCACCGCGTGTTGCAAGTCGGCGGCCAAGTGTAAAGTTTTGACGGCGGCGCGTGCCATAGCTTCGTCATATACGGCAAAATCGTTACCACCCGCGCCGCGCGCCCTGTTGCAGGCAGATGCCGCCTGCTGCACCATTGTTTCTGCCATGTCTGAAGTATCGTTGCCGGTGCCGAACTTGATCAGCGCAGCTCCGAACGACAGCGTTGAAATCAGTTCATGACCTTCGACATGCAGCGGCTGCTGGGCGGTGCCGAGCAGTTGCCGGGCACGCCGTTGCGCATCATCCAGATCGCCGGACCAGCGCACCAGAACAAAAGCATCGCCGCCAAAGCGGTACAGTTTTTCTTGTTCCGCGATAATTTCACTGCTTAGTCGCTCTGCGATCTTGACCAGCCAGCGTCCGGTCTGAACCGCGCCTACGCTCTCAAAAATCTCCCTCTCCCGATCCGCGACAATCATCATTACAGTTCCTGCACGCTGCTGCTTCAATGCTGCTTTCAGTTCATTGCGCAAGCTGTTTTGATTGGGCAGCCCGGTCTCGGGGTCAAAAAAAGCCGCACGAAAAATGAAGACAACGTAATAAGCTACAAACGATGCCACGACGATAATCAATACCGAAAACCAGATGACCCAATGTTCCATGCTGGACACACTGATCTCGGAATCTTCCCCGAGATTGTCCACTGCCTGCTGGTTTGACAACGATATGTTGGCAAGCGTCTTTTCGATCTGCCGAACCTTAGGCTTGACCTGTGCCAGAATCGCACGGGCAAAGTCCCAATTCACATTCTCGGGAGCAAGTTCCTTGCTGGCCAGCGTAACGGATAGTTCATCGGATAACTGGTCAAGCTCGGTGAGGCGTGCACGCAACTCGGACACCTGTTCACGGGAACCCATGTCCTTCTCAAGCTGCTCGACGATATTGTCGAGACGTGCTTTATTTTGGGCACGCTGCGTCTGGAATGCATCTGCGGTTGCGGTGTAGGAATAATCTTCATACAGCAGGCGTTCTTCGTCAGCAATGGCGCCGCGCAGTTCGCCGATGCGCTGGGACAGCGGGAGCTTCTCGTCGATAAACATCCGGTTCACGTTCTGCACCGAACCGCCCAGAGAGACGATGCGTGCAGACACCGCAATGCCAACCGCCAGCACGAGAAGAAAAGCCCACCATAACCTGCGCTGAAGCATTATGAACCTTTCCAGGCAGTGATAAATGTCATGCCGCTAAAACTGGGGCACAGTCCCCAAGTGATATCCCCGGCAGCCAAACTATTTTCCGGGAGTGGCAGGTTTGTCTTCGTCAGACTCCAGCTTGCCACCAACCTTCAGGCAGCTTCCTTCCGGAACCACGATGAAGTCGTTGGGGTCGTTATCAACTTTTGAATGCCCTGCGCAAGAATGCTTGCTTTTATTGCTGTTGCACCCATTTTGTCCGGCCTTGGCTATGCCAAAGCATTTCTCATGATCGGTGGCATATGCCGAACCGGACGACGTGCCGATACCGAGTGCCAGCAGGCTGGTGATCGCAGCGCTAATGAGCGTGTGTTGGTCATTCATATTCTGGTTTCCTTTCAGTTTAAGCAATTCATTCGGAGCAGGACATGTTCGTAGCGGACGATGCCGGAATTTTACCATTCCCATCCCAATATAGGTTGTCTTCCTGGGGCATGCCGGGGGTACTAGGCGGAATTGCCTAACCACCTTTCCAGCCAAGCGTCCAGCGACCACGCGCTACGGCTGATCAACAACAACACCCCCAGCAACAATCCCCAATACAAGTGATGGCTGAGACCCGCCTCGCTCAATTCGGCATAGGAAATAACCGCCACCACGTTGAGTATGGACAACCCGGCTGCCGCAAACCGCCCGAACAGCCCTAATACCAGCAGCACGGATAAACCTAGCTCCGTGCCGGTGGACAGCCATGCGGCAACATCAGATGGAAGCAGCGGCACCTGATATACGTCGCTGAACAGGTATAGTGTGCTGTCCCAGTTCTGTATTTTAGTCAGCCCGGATTTGAAAAATACGTTAGCCAGCAATAGCCGTATTCCCAGATCAAGCGCAGGTGCCAGATATTCCGGCAGGTGCGAAGCGGTGTAGTAAAGTCGGACAAGACGTAATAAATAGTTCATGGCTGTGTACCTCTGAAAATTAAATTTCGTCACTCCGGACCCCGCCGGAAGGGCGAATGTTTAGTGGTTCGCCATACTGAAATCAACCAACACACCTTGCGTTACGATATTCAATAGCACGGCTTGCAAGTCAAAGTTTGGGAAGCGTTCCAACGTTGCAGCGGTTGCCTCACCCAGTGAAATTCCGGCCTGTATACCTTGCAGCCATGCGGCATCGGCTTCCGCCAGTTCGAAGACCATAACAACATCATTCTTGCGGCAGACCAGCGCGTTGCAGGAACCGCAGTCAAAATCAATGTGGAAATCGCCGGGCGCACCGGGCTGATGTGCATGCCAGATGGCGGCAATCGGAAAGCGGGAGCGAACCAGATGACAAGCCGGACTGGTGCAGAGGATCAGTTCGGAATACTGCACGGGTGGGATCTGCGCCAGCTTGACCAAATCCAGCGCGGCGGCATCGTCTGCAAAATAGGCACAGTGGCAGGCCCACTCAAGCGCTGCAACATCCGGCAGGTAAACCAGATCTTGCGCGGGTTTGAATTCCGCCACAAAACCCGACATCTCCGCGCCATAGTGATGCAGGTTGCCGCTACGCGAAAGATGTTGTCCGATAAATTGTCGTGTCATGCGCCTGAAAAAATCCTTGCCGACGAGTTGCTCGATTACCGGATAGGCCCCTGCGAGCGCGTCATGCAGATTACCGCGATAGTTGTTGCGATATACCCCGACGGCGACGGCAACAGAATAATTCGTGTAGTTCGTGTCAATTTCTGAGGACGGCTCCTCGCCGTGCACGATAGTTCGGGCAAAACTGGACAGGTCGTTACACAGCGCAGGCATCACAATTCTCCAATCGTTGCTGTGCTTTCGCCCTCTCATCCATCAAAATGGCCAACGCCGGAATGTCGCTATCCCATTCAATCAGCGTGGGGCGCGGCCCGATGTGTCGCAAGGCAATCTCATACAACTCCCACACCTCGGGATAAACAGGATGGTCATGCGTATCCACCAAACAACCATCCCTGACACTGTATCCGGCCAGATGATATTCCTTAACTGCTTCAGCCGGAATGGCTCTGATAAATGCTTCGGCATTCACGCCAAGATTGCGCATGTTCACATACAGGTTTTCCACATCGAACAGGATGCCGCAACCGGTGCGCCGGGTTAACTCGGACAGAAACTCGCCTTCGCTCATTTCGCTGTGCGAAAAAGACAAATAGCTGGAGAGATTTTCCACCAGAAGTTGGCGCCCCAGCTTTTCCTGAACCTGCTCCACGCGATGTGCCACATGGGACAAAGCCTCTTGCGTATAAGGAAACGGCAACAGATCGTTGATAACTATTTCCCCAGCGGTATTCCAGCACAGATGTTCCGATACGGCGGCGGGTTGCACAACCTCACACAGGCGATGCAAAGCGGATAAATGTTTCTGGTCAAGCGGTGAGGCCGAAGCCAATCCCATGCCCACACCATGCAAGCTGACGGGATAATGCTCGCGTACCTTGAGCAAGGTGCGCAGGGGCGCACCGCCCCCGAAAAAATTCTCGTTATGCACCTCCACCCAGCCGAGCTTGGGCAGATTTTCCAACACCTCACGGTAATGAGGCACCCGCAAGCCAATACCTGCGGTGCATGGCAATGTATGGTTTGCGGGCATTGTCATTACATGCTTTTTTTCATGCTGCCGCCTTCAGTCATGCCGCCGGCAAGCTTGTCACAAGTGCCTTTTGGCACAGCCACAAAGTCCATCGGATCATTGTTTTTGGCAGCTTGACCCGCGCAGGAATGGGAGCTCTTGTTGCTTGAGCAATCATTCATACCTGCCTTGGCGACACCAAAACATTTTTCCATATCCATTTTTTTGTCGGCGGCGCTTGCATTGCCGCTAGCCAAGCCAAGTGCCAGCAGGCCACCAATTGCAGCGGAGAGAATGTGATTGTTATTCATGTTAAAACCCTTTTTGTTGGTTGATTTCGGAGAGCCTGTATCCAACTATCGTTCGAAGAAAGCCGGATTTAATACATCAAAATGCGCGGAGTCCAGTTCGTCAGCCTCAATAACCTGTGGTCTTTCATCCGCACATCCGTAAATTCGGGAAACGCCAGTAAAAGGTTACATGAACTAGTGCGCTGCAGAGCACAAAAACAGAAGCTGGAGCAGCTTCTGTTCCATGAGATATACTACCAGCCAAACATGCTCACCCGGGAGCAATCCGCATGCAAATCGATCCATCACTTCATTCAACCGCAGATTGTTACAAGTTACTGACAAACCTGGTGGTTCCGCGGCCCATCGCGTGGGTCACCAGCCTGAACCAAAACAGCGTCATCAACCTCGCGCCTTTCAGTTTTTTCAACGCGGTAGGCGCCGATCCTCTGTATGTAATCATTAGCATTGGCCTCAATGACACCGGAGAACCCAAAGATACCGCGAAAAATATTCAGACCAGCGGCGAATTTGCAGTGAATCTGGTTACCGAAGATTTGTTCGATGCCATGAATATTTCGGCGGCGGACTTCCCGTCCGGGCAGAGCGAACTGGCAGCGGCACATTTGCACAACATTTTTGTACCAAATGCTGCTGCTGTCTTGTCCCGTTTGTATTCTAATAATATAAATTCTTTTGCTCTCATAATAATCTCGTATCCCCAATG
>CAIQPV010000478.1 GCA_903873725.1 uncultured Nitrosomonadales bacterium | reverse complement strand
TGCCGGTTCGCGTGACTGCGGGAAATCGCTCAAGCAAAACCTGATTACACTCCTCCTGGGTGGGCGAGCCGCCAAACCCTACGGCTGGATGGCGGGGCTTACGGATTTCAATTCGGAATTATTTGAGGCGGAGCATTTGATGATCGAGGACGAAGTTGCCAGCAACGACCTCCGCGCACGTCGCAACTTTGGCGCACAGTTGAAAAGCGTGACTGTAAACACTGTTCAGAAGTGGCATCACAAAGGAAGGCCGGCCATGTCACTTGAACCGTTCTGGCGTCTTACCGTCACAGTGAATGATGAGCCGGAGAACTTAATGGTTCTTCCTCCCATTGATGACAGCATCGAAGATAAGATAATTCTACTTCGCGCGAACCGGAAGCAGATGCCCATGCCGACAGTTTCACCAGAACAGCGTGCCGCGTTTTGGGGTAAGTTGGTTTCGGAGTTACCGGCATTTTGCGACTTCCTCGATAAATGGGAAATACCACCGGAACTTGTATCATCCCGGTTTGGGATAACGCATTATCATCATCCTGCTTTGCTTGCGGCCATTGATGCGCTTCAACCCGAAACCAAGTTGCTACAACTTATCGAGGTTGCCTGCCTTAATGATGTAAGCGTTTGGGCCGGGACCGCTGCTGAACTTGAAGCCAGTCTAACAGGAAGTCAGTCGCCGGTAGCATATGAGGCTCGGCGCTTGTTTCATTTTCAGAACGCATGCGGCACCTATCTTGGCCGACTTGCCAAGAAATACCCTGAACAGATTGAGCAAGACCGCACCGCCAATTCCCGGCGCTGGATACTCCGAAGGGCCAATTAATGACGCCATGACACCATATTTCCCAAATCAACCAAAAGGTAAGACAGTAAAGAGATACGGTTATTTCTATTGGTTTAGCAAAAGGGGCGTCACGGCGTCATGATAGACCTCGCCAAACTAGAAAACGTCCGACACCGGGGCGCAAAGGTCGAGGCACGCTGCCCAGCTTGTGCCGAGGCCGGGGCCGATACGTCCGGTAATCATCTGTTTATTGCCGAGGATGGACGCTTTGGTTGCATCGTGAATCATGGGCCGGACGGTGCGGCGCATCGGAAGCGGATTCATGCGCTAGTGGGCGGGGCCGCAACCGCGCCAGCAAAGCCAATTCCCGCGAAACCAAAACCAGCCAGGACTAGGACGCCGTTGTTGGACTTGAGGCCGCTAACCGTGGCGGAAATCGCAGCAATTCAGCACGCGCGCAACTGGCCGTCATTCGCCGGACTGGAATTTCTCACGCAACGCGGTTTGCTGTGGTTCGCGCGGGTCTGGGATTATGGGGCTTATCATCCGGCATGGCTGATAACGGATTCGACTAGGCGTAACGCGCAGGCACGCAGGATGGACGGCAAATGGTGGGCCGGTATCGACGCGAAGGCGAAAACGCTCAAGGGTTATGAGGCATCATGGCCGATTGGCTCGCCGGAGATCGGTAGCGTGCGCAATGTCGTGCTATGCGAAGGCCAGCCGGATTTTGCCGCCGCGCTGCTAGTAGCGTGGTGGGAAGGTGTCGAGGTTGCGCCGGTCTGCATGGCTGGTGCTGGTAATTCAATCCCGCCCGATTCTTTTCCGCATTTTGCTGGCAAGTCGGTTCGCATTGCCGTGCATGATGACGAGAAGGGACGCGAGGCCGCGAAGAAATGGGCACGGCAGCTATATGAGGCAGAGGCCGAGAGGGTGACGGGGTTTGATTTTGGTGGGATGTGCCTTGGCGACGGTAGGCCGGTGAAGGATTTGGCAGACTACGCCACCATGCTCGACCTCGAGAGGCCAGACACGGCAAGGGTGTTTGCCGGCATGTGAGGGGGGTCTGTTGACGGTGGGCCGTGAGGCATGAAGTATCGGCTCTACCACGAAGGCGCCTTCTCCTCGGACCACGCCAGCGGTCACAGGGACGGTACGCTAGACCCCTTGCTGGCTGGTGGGAACGAACTGAGC
>CAIQPV010000477.1 GCA_903873725.1 uncultured Nitrosomonadales bacterium | reverse complement strand
CACGAAGCCGTACCCATTGTCTGTCGCACAAATTCGTGAGTGCCTCAGCCTTCCATGAATAAGCCCGCAGTTGCGGCTCTGGCAAACCGGCCAAAATGATCGGATAACTCACATCCTCAGGGCCGGGCACAACGGCATCGCCGAACCCGACATCCACCTGCACTGGGCAGCGGGCACTATCCAGCAAGCCCAACAGCGTGATCCGAACGCCAGCATAGTTGGCCTCCTTGCGAATCTCTACACCCTTCACGGAATCAGGCTGGAATACGATGCCATCCTCGACTTCAATGCGGCTGATATTGCGAAAAACCTCTTCCAGATGAGGAATTTCTGACGAGCCAAAACCGAGCAAATCAGCATCATGGGTCGGGCGATGCGGCACATCGAACCACAAATCGAACAGCAGCGCCCCCTTGAGCAGAAATTGATCGTGCTGTGGCGAGATGCTCAAACGATACAGCATGCGCTCCAGTGCATAGCGCGTCAGCAATAGGTTGAAGTCCAGCTTTTCTGCACGCGCCTTGTTGAGCAGCCGGTTGCGGATGGATGCGCCAATATTCTGACTGCTCATGTCAGACTCTCCAGATACGGGCGCATCACGTTGGCCACGCGGCAGACTTTGGCATAATGCCAAATCTCATCACTCGTCATACGCTTGCCGTGCCAGGCTTCGCGCAAAGCCTCCAACGCAACATCCAGCCCGATCTTGTTGCGATACTTGAAACAGTCGGCAACTGTCTTTGCGACACCGGTGATACGGACGGTCACGCCATCCACGACGTGCTCCTCGACCCCCTCGGTAAATGCGGCACCGGAGAAACGCACGATGCGCAGCGGCGGGTAATCGAGTTTCGGTTTGACGGCCCTGTTTTCAACCGCCAGCCACACCTCAAAAGGCGCTTGGGTAGTCAGGTTGTAAAAACGGAGAGCAGAGAGCAAGCAGACAACCCCTTTAGGAACCTTGCGTGACACTTCCGACAGCGATCCCTGGGCTGACACGACTCGTCCAGGCAAACCATAAAGACCGCGTCCGACACGCTCCAACTGCCCGCTACGGACAGCGCGCGTCAGCGAAATACGCGGAATACCCAGTGGGGCCAGATCACACGGACGTATCAGCCCCTTGTTTCGAGCCAGATCAAGCAGATTTTCGGGAGGCTTATTCATGTCCGCCATAATGTTCCATAACATCGGCATTTGTCAATATGTGTCAACATATCGGAACATCTGTTCTGCAAGAAGCGCCCACAGCACACCGTCTAGGCTATTTACTTCAGCATCCTCAAACATTCCATCAATGACCAGCCATACATCCCAAACGCCAACAGATACTCGCGCAGATCACCCGTGCATAACTTGAGCGGCGAAACAAACCGCCTCTTGCTTGGCCACAGAAGCGGCACGCCCGAGTTGGTTAGCCAATCGCCAACAAGGTGAGACAAGTAACCTGTTGCAACCCCTACGACCACTGGCACCGCATATCCTTGATGCCAGTGCAAATGGTGCAGCGACCACCAAATCACCCACGACATGCCAGCAACTGCGAGCAGGCTATGGGTGATACCGCGATGGCCGAACACGGCTGCAATCGGTATCGAGAGCGGCAGAATACGTTTGCCAAATGCGCTTTGCGGGTGGTCGATATCCGGCATCATGCTCCCGAGGATTCCACCGCCAAGAACAAATATCGTCTGTGAGGGATGTGCGTTGAGCGCGCCCGAGACAAGTAACGACGATGCACAACCCGCAGCAATATGGGTGAAGGCGAGCATCTTCCAGTCAAATCCTCTTCTGCAAATTGCTGACCCACATCCATGTCGCCCAGCCGATGGATGCAATCGCCAGAGGAGCAACCATTGAAGGCACTGGTATCGGCAGCACCAGCCAGATTGCCACGCCAAACAGCACACCTGTGGAGATGAGCACGCCTATCCTGTGACGTATGGGCGACTGCGAAGAAAACTGGAAGGTGCGGATCATCCTTGTTGAGTAGCCGTCTATCGCCACCGCAATGGTGAATGGCATCAGGATGAACCAGAACAGCATGAGCAGGTTGACGCGGTACACGATCAACGAACCCCACAGCCACGTCACGACTATCCGGTTCTGAACCCACTCCTTGAGTGCGCCCGGCGTGTCTTTTGTATCCTTGATCACGTCCGACATGCCATGGATTTGACCTGCGCTGACCGAAATCATTTTGCCGAATATCCATTGGTCGGCTTGCTGCCCGGATAGCTGGGTTACAAACGCACGTTCACCCGCGAGTGATTTCAGCAGGTGCTCCGGGGTAATGAACATCCATGTGCCGATTGCCACGATCAAAGCAAGAACCATCCATAAGGCGGTAAAGTTTCCCTGCTCTTTCTGTCCTTTTGCCATGTCATTCTGCCTTCAAGATAGGCAATCGGCCTTTGATGATCCGTCCGCCCGACATCCTCGCCAGGAAGTGCAGCGGAGGCAGGTTGCCGAGCATCGCGGCGGGGAACAGTTCCACTTCTTCCGCCAGCATGGATTCCTGATAGGACGACTGATATTCGTCCTGTATCTTCGCATCGACGCCATGGCCGTACCGGATGCTCAGCGATTGGGCTTTGATCTTGGGCATGCTGTCGGCAATGTATTGTTGCGTCTCCGCGTCAATCACGCGTAGAACGATTTGATTGTTGATGTTGGCGAGCACTTGGCGCGCTTTGTTTTCATCGCCGAGACGCGCGGGAAAATCCGCGAACGTCTGCGCCGCAATCGTCACCCTGAAGAGCGCGCCGCCACCTTTGTTCATGAGCTGGATGGTGGGCTGGTTGATGACCTCTGCGGCTTCGTCGATAAAGAGATTGACCGGCTTGTTCGAGCTGATCCCGTAGTTATAACGGTCACCGGCCACGGCGGTCAGATCGGCCAGCATGATCGAGCCTATGGCGCTCCCGACCGTGCCATCGGCCAGGCTATCGAGGCCGAGGTAGAGCACTTGGTTGTTGTTGATGATTTTCGCCATGTCGGTCGCATGCTTCTGATCCCCTGTTTTGAATTCCGGCGACAGGAGTTCCGCCAGCGGCTCGGAGGTCAGCATGGACAGTATCGGGATGAGCGAGGCGACCATCTTCTGGAAGTGGTCGCGGTTATGCTCGAAGGTGGAAATCAGGCCATCCAGATCCGACGACTGCGCTTCATGGATGGCGGTCTGCTTGTAAAATTCGATATAGGCTTCCAGTATCCGGTCACGATGTTTTTTCACGAAACTACTGGAGCGGGTCTCCCATTCCGGCACGGTGTCGATGAAATGATGGCGCAACGTGTTCAGCAGCAAGTTGTCCGCGCCACCTTCAATGTAACGCTTCATGTGAACCAGATTGGGGCTCACGCCCGTTGCCACCAAACCATTCACGATGTCGTTGAGCACTTTCCAGCCAAAGGCCGCGAACGGGTCTGCGCCGGTTTCGGATGGAATCAGCGCGGCAACCCGGCTGGCGAGTTCGGTTCGGCGATTCCAGTTACGCATCGGGTCGATGGGCGTTGACTTCTCCGGGTGGGCGGGATGGAAGTACACGAAACGCTCCGGCTGCCCCATTGCCGCACATATCCGTTTGGCGTTTTCCGCTAGGGCATGATCCCCTTTCGGGTCGATGATAATGACGGTCTCGTTGCGAATGATCGCCTGAGCAATCAGAAGCTCCATCATTCTGGTTTTGCCAACCCGCGTCGTTCCAACCAGCAAGGTATGGCCGACCAGATTGGCGATGTCCATGAACCGATCAGTTTCCTTGTCCAGCCCGTGTATCCAGTACGCGCCGTCGAGATGACGCTCGTTGGTGATCTTGCCGATGGTCTGTGCAACGCCTTGCCCGGTCAGCGCATGCATCTTCTGCGATTCGACATCCGTCCAGTCAAAGCCCTTGCCAAGCCACACAGCGTTTTTCTTGGTCGCCACCGCTGTCTTGTTTATCAGTTCGGGAATGCTGATGAACTCCTTGCCGTAATTGTCCATGCGCGTCAGGTTGACGTAACGCCGCCAGGCTCCAATACCGCGATACATGGCCATGCCGGTACAGACAGTCATCGCAATCGCGCTGAATTTCACCGGGAGCGGGACAGGCATGTATTTGGCTGCAATCAGCGTAAACATTGCAGCAACTGCCCACGAGGCCGACATCGTCGCTTCAAAGTTCGGTCGCCACGGCGATTCCCACTCGTAGAATGCTTTCATCGGAAGCCGCCCTCACGCTTGATGATGGGGTTGAGCTGCCCGATAGCCTTGCCAATGAATGTCGCCTCGCGCCGTATGGGAAGCAGTTCCTGTTCAATGTCTCGCACCATGTCCGCTTCCCATGGTTGAGCCAGCTTGAGTAACGCATCCAGGTTGTAGCCGTGTTTGACTTTGGGTTTACGAATAAGCTTTTTGGTCATCCTGCGGGTTTTGGCGGCCTTCGATCCGTACCAGTGCACCTCGTACCATATTACGCTTAGCGTGTTATCTCGCATTCTGGCCTGTGCATACAGGACGCTCTTTTGCTCCCATGCTCTTGCCTTATTTTCCGCCATGACAAAATCAAAGTGTTGCTTGCAAAAAACTGCTGCCTTCGTTTCGAGCGCTTCGAGCCTGACTCGCAACAGGCTAATCGCATCTCCCACTTCCATTTCATCCATAACTTGCTCTCCCATGATTCCCTCTACCAAAAAAATAATAATTTCTCCCCGTGCGGAATCTGTCGTTTCAGCGCAACTTTACATCTAAGCGCATCGCCGATTCCGCGCAGAAAGTGCATTCGATTTACAGCACTCCAAAAAAGCGTTTGCATTTGATTTACAGCGCCTATTACCTTGATATTCATGCAGATAAGAATGCATTCGTTTTACTGGCAATCCAGAACAGGTGCATTCGATTTACAGATCGCTTAATCATTTACGGTAAAAGGTTGCCGTCACTTTTTGCGCGTCCATTTCCATCCAATATTCAGGGATAGAGTTGTCCTTAAGCAGCCCTTGCACGGATATTCTGAAATTGCGAAAAGGCGAGGAACATCCGGTCAGTCGGTGTAATTCATTGAGAGGTACAGCCCACGGCTTCCACACGCCACAATGTATTTTGGCGAGAATGTAGATCAGCCTGTGTAATGGCGTGAGCATGAAGTAGTCCGGGTGCATGGCGCACACATGCGTCCAGTCTGTCGCTAAATGGTAGAGCCGCTCAGGCAACTCAATATTCACCGCATCAATGCGTCCATCACGATCCAGCTCTGCCTCGTAACGAATAAAATTGAAACTGCCGCCGCTTTCCTTTATTTCTGCTGGTGGGGGAATGTTTGTTGTTATCTTGCTTCCGGCGAGCCGATCGAGTGCCTGAACCAAGCCATCGTATTGAGCCCCGCCGTTTCCTCGCTTGCTGAAATCAAGGAAATCGCGTGCAGCAAATCGCAGATTACGACTCAAATCCTTGTGCCGTTCATCAAACATAGCATTGGCCAGCCAGCTCACACAATAAAGCCAGACATCCTTATCGCGCATGGTCGGAAGCCCTGTTGCGCTGGGTGTTATCTCGAAAAATTGTCCATCCAGATCAAAGCGTCGAGCCTCTAAATCCCCGGCAGATAAAGAGAAAGGCGTGCAAACGACAGGATTCCTGTTGGCATTTTCTGCGTCAAACACATCAGCAAAGTAAATATGCGTGAAGGGTTCGGTCGATATTTGAACCGGCATAGGTGGTGTCGCGAAATGAATGTCCTAGGAGTTTAGTTTGTTCAATTTGGCGCGATAGAGAGATTCTCGGCAAATTTGCCGAGAATCTGCCGAATTAAATTTTCTCGCTCATCAATAATTCGCACATGTGCTGGGGACGTGCTGTGGCGCTTCTGTCCACGGTGGCTAAGGTGCAGGCGTACTGGAGACGCTCTGAAGTTGTTATGAAGTTAATTTAAGGAGAAGGCAATGAGCGTGATTGGAATGGATATTGGTTACTCGAACCTGAAGATTGTCTATGGCGACAAGGGAGGCGACCCGATATTGTTGAACCGCCCGGCAGGCGCTGCGCCATCGGATCACATCGGGCAAAGAATCAT
Source organism: uncultured Nitrosomonadales bacterium (assembly GCA_903873725.1). Classification (GTDB taxonomy): domain Bacteria; phylum Pseudomonadota; class Gammaproteobacteria; order Burkholderiales; family Gallionellaceae; genus CAIQPV01. The sequence continues at coordinate 709 of CAIQPV010000477.1, read as the reverse complement.
GGGGGACGACGATGCCGTGCGCGTCCTGGTGGATGGGCGCGAGTTTGCCGCTGCGATCAGCCACGACAGGATCGAAAACTGGGCGCGCGAGTTACACAAGGATTACACCGCAACGGATTCCTACCGCGCGCTGTTTTATTCCGGCCTGCTGCTGTCCGGTTTGAGTGAGGTTGACAAGGTCGTGACCGGATTGCCAACCAGCCAATACTTCGATGCGAGCCTTCGCGCGCGTCTGGTCGAGACCATGAAAGGCGAGCATCAGGTTACGCCGCGCCGGAAGGTTGTGGTGAAGGAGGTAAAGATCGTGCCGCAACCTTTGGGCGGGTTTGTGGACTACTTGCACGGCCTTGCCGATCCGAGCCAAGTTGAAGATGCCAGCGTTCTAGTGGTTGATCCCGGCTTCTTCTCGGTGGACTGGGTATTGCTGGTCAACGGCGAATTCAAGCGAGCCTCATCTGGAACGAGCCTGGATGCGGCCTCGGTTATTCTGGATGAGACTGCGGCGTTAATTTCCAGGGATCATGGCGGCAACCCCGGCAGGGGAAAGCTGGAGAACGCGATCAGGTCCGGTCGCAAAACCGTATCCGTGTTCGGGGCACGAATAGACATTGCCCCCTATCTGGCAGATGCATCATCCCGAGTTGGCCACATCGTTGGCGCGCAACTGCAAGAGTCGCTCAGAAAGGAAGATTCTGATATCGATATGATT
>CAIQPV010000476.1 GCA_903873725.1 uncultured Nitrosomonadales bacterium | reverse complement strand
TGGAAACCGTGCGTACCGGCGCCTCCGGCATCGGCCGCGGTGACAGGGTTTTGAAACTGTGAAAAGTGAAACGTGAAAGCATGGAGTTCCATGCGTACATTTCACCTTTCACTTTTCACGTATTTTTTAAGGAGTAGTTATGAAAGTTTATTACGATAAAGACGCTGATCTGTCCCTGATCAAAGGCAGGAAAGTAACCATCATCGGCTATGGCTCGCAAGGCCATGCTCATGCCCAGAACCTCAAGGAGTCGGGTGTCAGTGTGACGGTCGGGTTACGCAAGGGTGGCTCATCATGGGCCAAGGCCGAAGCTGCCGGCCACAAGGTCACCGAAATTGCCGATGCTGTAAATGGCGCAGATGTGGTGATGATACTGTTACCGGACGAGTCCGCGCCGCAGGTGTATCACGCCGACGTGGCAAAGAACCTGAAATCCGGAGCTGCATTGGCATTCGCGCATGGCTTCAATATCCACTACAACCAGATCGTGCCGCCTGCAGATGTGGACGTGATCATGATCGCGCCGAAAGGGCCCGGCCATACTGTGCGTTCCGAGTACCTCAAGGGTGGCGGAGTGCCAACCCTGATAGCCGTGTATCAGGACAAGTCCGGCAAGGCCAAGGACATCGCTTTGTCCTACGCGGCGGCTAACGGCGGCACAAAAGGCGGCGTGATTGAAACCAACTTCCGCGAAGAAACCGAGACAGATTTGTTTGGCGAACAATCTGTGCTGTGCGGTGGCGCGGTAGAACTGGTGAAAGCCGGCTTCGAGACACTTACCGAAGCGGGCTACGCGCCGGAGATGGCTTATTTCGAATGCCTGCACGAACTTAAATTGATCGTGGACCTGATGTACGAAGGTGGCATCGCCAACATGAATTATTCGATTTCCAATAATGCGGAATATGGCGAATATGTCACGGGTCATCGTGTGATTGGAGATCAAACCCGGGCTGCAATGAAGGAATGCCTGAAAAATATCCAGAACGGTTCCTACGCAAAACAGTTCATCCTGGAGGGCCGCACCAACTATCCGGAAATGACCGCACGCCGTCGTTTGAACGCCGAGCATCCGATTGAAATTGTGGGTGGACAATTGCGCGCCATGATGCCATGGATCGGCAAGAACAAGCTGGTTGATCAGTCTAAAAACTAAGAAACCGTGAAATGTGAAAAGTGAAACGTGAAACGCCGACAACCCGGTTCACACACGTTTCACAATTCACGTTTCACATTTCACTATGAACTCATACCCCCACCCCATCATCGCCCGAGAGGGTTGGCCGTTTCTGGCGGTTGCTGTAGTTATTGCCGTGCTGGCGTCTGCTTTCATGCCAGTCATCTTGTCGTTTCTGGCATGGATCATTGCGCTATTCGTACTCCAGTTTTTCCGCGATCCGGCACGCGAGGTTCCGCAGCAGGCGGGAGCCGTGCTGTCTCCTGCGGATGGCCGCATCGTTAAGGTAGAACGTACCCGCGACGAGTATTTACAGCGCGATGCCATCAAGGTCAGCGTGTTCATGAACGTGTTCAACGTACATTCCAACCGCAGTCCGGTGGATGGGGCAGTGCAGCAGGTCTGGTACAATCCCGGCAAATTCATTAACGCCGATCTGGATAAAGCCTCGACAGAAAACGAACGTAACGCCGTTTGGCTGAAAACAGCCGATGGTCAGGATGTTACCAGTGTGCAAGTTGCCGGGTTGATTGCGCGCCGTATCCTGTGCTATGTGAAGGAGGGAGATGTGCTGACACGCGGGCAACGTTATGGCTTCATCCGCTTCGGCTCGCGCGTGGACGTGTACCTGCCCCTGACGTCTTCCGTCAAAGTCGCCATTGGTGATAAAGTATCCGCCACGACTACTATCCTGGCCCAGCTCTGATGCCCGATTTGAATACCCGAAAACCGATGGACCTGCGCAGGCGCGGCATTTACCTGTTGCCCAACCTGTTTACCACGGCGGCGTTGTTTGCCGGCTTCTACGCCATTGTGCAGGCGATGAATAACAAGTTTGAATCTGCCGCTGTGGCAATTTTTATTGCCATGGTGCTGGATGGGCTGGACGGTCGCGTGGCGCGCATGACCCATACCCAGAGCGAATTCGGGGCGGAATACGATAGCCTGTCCGATATGGTGTCGTTCGGTGTTGCCCCATCGCTGATTGTTTACGAATGGGCGCTCAAAGGACTGGGCAAATGGGGCTGGTTTGCGGCCTTTATCTACTGCACAGGCACCGCGTTGCGTCTGGCGCGTTTTAACATCAACATCGAAGTCGTTGATAAATATTATTTCCAGGGCTTGCCCAGCCCGGCAGCCGCAGCGTTGGTGGCAAGCTTTGTCTGGGTTATGCTGGATAACCAATTTACCGGGGAGGAGCTGCGCTGGTACGCCTGCGCTCTGACCACCTTTGCGGGCATCACCATGGTGACCAACCTCAGGTTTTACAGTTTCAAATCGATCAATATGCGCAAAAGCGTACCGTTCATCGTGATATTCCTGTTTGCCTTGTTCTTCATATTGATCTCGGTTAACCCGCCCATCGTTTTGTTCCTTCTATTCCTTTGCTACTGCCTGTCGGGTTATGTGATGGGGCTACTTGAATGGCGAAGACGCGGAAAAGACAAAACAGGTGATGAAACCAAGTTGTAGTTCCTGCTAAGCGCTTTAACCATGAAAAAACTGAAAAATGAAGCAGCCTTGTTCAAGGAAGCGTTACTCGCAGGAGTGAAATATGCGGAAGGCCGGGGCGTGGTCGAGTTTGAGGCAACTGATTCGGCGAGTGATAAACTGTTATATATCTACAGGTTGCTGGTACACGATAAAGTTATTCAACCGTTACCGGAAGACCAGGTCGCCGAAAAGACCTTGCGGCATAAACTCGCAATCTGGTATTCAAAACAATTACCGAAAGATCATCCGTTGTTGAAGTAAAAAGGCGGCACGAACTAAGCCGAACAAGCTGAGGAGAGGTGGTGTCGGCTATGTCGAATAGTGGCGTGCTAGAATATCCAAACACAGTTCAGTATCCAAACCAAAACATGTTTGTGGATCGTATTCGTGGCTATGGCAAATATGCTTTCCTTATTGAAATCTGTCATGTCCGTTTCCCTTTCACCAACCCTTGCCTACCTGCGGGCGTGGCAGGCAAGGGTTCGCTGTGCGAGTTTGACGTCAATGCACTCCATCTTGCCGATGTAGCAATTCATCATGAAATTATGCGGGACACATTATTTGCCAAGGTTTCCGGCAATTAATTCTTATCCACGTGCTTGCCGCCCTCAAACAACAATTTCGCAGTTGGCTGTTCCGCCCGAGAATCGAGAGTGGCACAGTTACCCTGAACCAGCGACGCATTTTCATCATCCCCACACGGCAAGGAATAGGCTTCGTCTTCGTGCTGCTGGTGATGCTGCTGGGTGACATCAATTACAACCTGAGTCTGGGTTATGTGCTGACTTTCCTGCTCGGCACCACGACCTTGATGACTATGCTGCACACCTTCCGCAATATGGCGCAATTGGAAATACGTGCCGGTCGCACCGATCCGGTATTCGCGGGGGAGATGGCACAGTTTGTGTTCCATTTTCATAACAACGGCATGTTGCCGCGCTACCATCTGAAGATCCATGACGGCACCGGGCACTGTGTGACGTTCGATATTTCTGCGCGACAAAGCGTGGAGATAAAACTTCCCATCCGGGCTGCACAGCGCGGCTGGCTGGGTTCCGGCAGGCTGACGTTGTTTACCGAATTTCCGCTCGGCTTATACCATGCTTGGTCCTACCTGCAGTTCGATACGCGTTGCCTGGTATATCCCAAGCCTGCCGCACACCAGCCGCTACCGGACAGCTCGGAGCAAAGCGGCAAGGGGAAATTCAACGTGGCGGGAGACGAGGATTTTTCCGGTCTGCGCAGATATGTGGCGGGCGATGCCTTTCCGCGCATCGCCTGGAAAGCGTTGGCGCGGGAACAAGGCTTGCAAGTCAAGCAGTTCAGCTCACAACAGGGGCGGGAATTGTGGCTGGACTGGACGTTGTTACCCGGGCTCGCCGCCGAGCGCAAGCTTGAGATGCTGACACGCTGGGTGCTGGACGCTGATATGCAGGAGCAGAATTATGGCCTGCGCCTGCCAGACATCGAGTTGCAGCCCGGGCATGGTGCGGCACACCGGTCCGAATGCCTGCGAGCGTTGGCACTGTGCGGATTGCCGAATTAGAACCGGCCATGCAACTCAATACCCACCTCATTTACGGACTGCTCATTTGCGTATTGCTGATCAGCATACCGCACGCCGAACATCTGCCGTTCTGGGTCAGCTCCCTTAGCGTCATGCTGCTGGTTTGGCGCACCTATCTCGCTTACTGTAATAGACCGCTGCCACCGCGCTGGCTGTTGTTTGCCGTCATGGCGGGTAGTGTGGGTGGCATTCTCATCGGTTTTCATACGCTGTTCGGGCGCGAGGCCGGGGTTACCCTGCTGATTTTGCTGGCAGCGCTCAAACTGTTGGAATTGCGTTCGGCACGCGATGCAACCGTCGTGATTTACCTCGCCTGCTTTGTCATCATCACCGGGTTTTTTTATTCGCAAAGCATGCTTACGGCGCTGTTCATGCTCGCCACGTTGACGGTCATTCTTGCAACCTGGGTTCATCTGCAATCCGGCACCCTGGCACTGCGCCCGCGTTTGCGCATTGCCGGCATATTGCTGCTCCAGGCAATCCCGCTTGCATTCATCCTGTTCGTCCTGTTTCCGCGGGTAGAAGGCCCGCTGTGGGGGTTGCCGCAGGATGCTTACACCAGCAGCGGCCTGGATGACAGGATGTCACCCGGCAGCGTGGGCAAACTTGCGCTGTCAGATGCTGTGGCGTTCCGCGTCATGTTCAAAGATCATCCGCCGCAACGCGATCAGATGTACTGGCGCGGGCCGGTGTTGTGGGATTTTGACGGGCATACCTGGACACAGGGTCGAGGTAGTTTCAAACCTCCGCAACTTGACAGCCTGGCCTATCCCATCGATTACACGGTCACACTGGAGCCGCAAAACAAGAACTGGCTGTTCGCGCTTGAAATGCCCACACAGATTTCGATTCCGGCCGCAATGACTTACGACTTTCAGCTTCGGCAAAATTCCCCGGTTACCTCACGCGAGCGCTATAGCGCGCATTCGCAACTTGGCTACCGCGCCAATGCAGAGGAAGATCCGCGCCAGTTGCAACGCGCGTTGACCTTCCCTTACAACTCCAATCCGCGCGCACAGCAACTCGCACGGGAGTGGCACAACAATTCCACCAGCGACGAAGCGGTGATAAGTACGGCACTGGCCTATTTCAATCGCGAAGGATTCCATTACACGCTGTCGCCGCCGCAGCTGGGAGCCAATGAGATAGACGATTTTCTGTTCGGGACGCGCAAAGGTTTTTGTGAACACTTCGCTTCCGGCTTTGTGTTCCTGATGCGTGCGGCGGGGATTCCGGCACGCGTAGTGACAGGCTATCTGGGCGGGGAATACAACGATCTCGGCGATTATTACATTGTTCGCCAATCCGATGCACATGCCTGGGCAGAAGTATGGCTGCGCCGGCGGGGCTGGGTGCGCATCGACCCCACAGCCGCCATTGCTCCGGCACGGGTGGAACTCGGCATGGCCGCCGCGTTGCCTGAAAGCGACAGTGCCGCACTGCCTTTGATGGTGCGGGCACAATCTCCGGCGCTGATCAACGTTCCTTCATGGCTGGTCAACGTCAGATTCAAACTGGACGCACTGACCAATAAGTGGAACCTGTGGGTTCTGGGCTATAACCCGGAACGGCAATTCGCTTTTCTCACCCGAATGGGAATGGAAGAAATCACCTGGCAGAGAATGGCATTTGCCATGATGGCGGGGATGGCGCTGCTGGTCGGGTTTTTCACCCTGCTCATGCTGCGCCAACTAACGGTGCGGAATATCGATGAAGTACAGCGCCTGTACCTGAAATTCTGCCGCGCGCTGGCAAAAAAAGGAATCGTGCGGGAAACACATGAAGGACCGCAGGACTTCGCCGCCCGCGCCGCACAAATAAAACCGCAATTTGCCCCTGCTATAGCAGACATCACGGCACGTTATGCCGCACTACGCTATGGGCAGTCTGATGCCATGGATGTTAACGGAATACAAGCCTTGCGCCGCGCAGTAGCGGCATTCAAGCTATAATTCAAAGTCTCCTAAAGCAAAAATACTCCATGCAAATTACCCGCCGACTGGAATTTGATGCAGGCCACCGCATCCCCAACCATAACAGCCAGTGCAAACACCTGCACGGCCACCGCTATACCATCGAGATCACTCTGTCCGGCGACACCATTACCACCGAGGGTGTGCCAGAACAGGGCATGGTGATGGATTTTTCAGATGTGAAGAATATCGCCAAGGAACAACTGGTGGATGCCTGGGATCACGCTTTTCTGGTATATCGGGGCGATCGTGTTGTGCTCGACTTTCTGAACAGCCTGCCCAACCACAAAACCATAGTGCTGGAAGTGCCACCCACCGCAGAAAACCTGGCGATGATTGCATTCAAGCAACTTGACAGCGCCTACCGGGATAACTATGGCAACCACCTGCAACTGGAACGGGTGCGCGTCTATGAAACCCCAAATAACTGGGCGGACTGTTTGAAGTAATAGCTTTGCATAAATATCATCCGAATATCACGTGCATGAAAAATTCTGAAATCCCGCTAAGCAAGTTTCACGTTACTATTTTAATCCATGAGAAATAATCAATAATGTTCACGCTACCTTCCATGTGGAACCTGATTATCTCCACCATCGTATTTTTCATCGCAGCCTGGTATGCCCGGCGTAATCTGGATGAGCAGGGAATTCCCAAGGGCATGACACGCAGCATACTGGTATTTGCAATTGCCTCCCTGGTGTCGTGGGGTGCGGGAGAAGCAACGGATTGGGTCCGGGACAAAATAGAAGGGCCGCAACCGACGGCTCAAACTTCTGGGGACTTGTCACAACTCCTGAAAGCAGCCGGCCAGCCGCAACCATAATTCCATTTTGATCATCACTGCCGATTCAACAGTTCTTGCTCAAACTGATAACAAAACCGGTCCGGTTCGCGGGATTTTTCTTCATTGGACAAGGGTTGGACAAACAGACAGACTGGCAATTTCCTTCAGTCTGGAGTAGTGTGCGGCTGTGCGCTGATCATTATTAATATGGTCTCAATTAACGCAACAACTTACAGACACGGAGGTAAAGAATGGAAATGGAGTTCATTGACTGGCTAAAAGACAAGGAAGAGTTCCTTAAAGATGAGATAGATAATAACCGACCCGATTTTACTCCTATTGACATTCAACGGCTGGAACGGAGAT
>CAIQPV010000475.1 GCA_903873725.1 uncultured Nitrosomonadales bacterium | reverse complement strand
CGTCTCAAAACAATCTCGCTGCGGTGCCGTTCAATTTTGGTTACGATTATAATCCGCTGGATTTTGCGCAGAGCAATGGCACAACCCAGCTTGCAGCATGGAAGCAACTTAATATATTTATAAACATATTGTTATACGATATTATGGTGCCATGTTGTTGCCAACAGAAAAAATTGCTTGCATTTTTCGGTGTAACCGTTAGTGTACCCACTGGCAATGTAAATGAAAAAGGACTTGCAACATGATAGTTGTAAGTCCTTGATTAAACTGGTCGGGGCGAGAGGATTCGAACCTCCGACCACTTGCACCCCATGCAAGTACGCTACCAGGCTGCGCTACGCCCCGAAGGCGCGGATTATAGCAGAGGGGAAATTTACATGAAGAAAAGTTTGCATCCCGTTTCCTTGAGGACTACAGTTTTTCCCAAAGCAGTTACTTGAGCAAGTTGAATTCGGGTATGGATCATGATTGATTCCTTTTACAAACAGGCAACAATTTGTCCCACTGAATGAAGATAGAATAGATTGGCACAGAAGGAAATTCCAAATGAATCATAATAAGAATGCAGAATCAACGCTTCATGAAGAAGATGAGCAAGCGCGTCTGATTGAACGTCCGGATGGTTACTATTGGCAGAATAAATTGTCTGAAAAGCTATACGGCCCTTTTGCCACTTTGGTTGAAGCTATGGAAGACACGCAATATCGGGAGGACAGCGATTACGAGGAAGGAGAATCGCTCCACGAAGCGGAAGAAGAAATCGGCATCGCCGACTGGGTTGACCCTGACACCGGCGAACTTGCCGAAGGTTCGGCTCCACATCTCAGTGACGAATAACTGCCCGGTTCTGAAAGCTTGATTAAACTGTCAGAATTTAAGATAAAAGGGATAATTCGTTAAAGCGAGGGCTGTCATGCAAAACATCCGTCACCCTGCCGTTTCCGGCCTGTTTTATCCCGCAGATCAGGGCGTTCTGGCGCGCGAAGTGAACGCCATGCTGGCTGCGGCACACACATCCGGGGTAAGCCCCAAAGCTTTGATTGTGCCTCATGCGGGGTATGTCTATTCCGGAGCCATTGCCGCCAGCGCCTATGCTGCTCTGAAAGGGGTTGCTCCCCGTATTCGGCGTGTGGTGCTACTTGGCCCTACCCATCGAGTGCCGGTGCGCGGACTGGCGCTCCCCGGCACGGATGCTTTTGTCACGCCGCTCGGCCCCGTGCAAGTGGATTCAGCGGCAGCGAAGGTCATCGCCCATCTGCCGCAAGTGGTAGTCAGCCCGCAAGCGCATGCGCAGGAACATTCGCTGGAAGTGCAATTACCCTTTTTGCAGACCGTGCTTACGGATTTCAAACTGCTGCCTCTGGCTGTCGGTATGGCCTCCGCTGAAGAAGTGACCGAGGTGCTGGAGTTACTGTGGGGCGGGGACGAAACCCTGATCGTAATCAGCTCCGATCTTTCCCACTATCTGCCCTACGATACCGCCAAGCGTGTGGATGGTGCCACCGTGCATAGCATCCTTGAACTCAAGCAGGGAATTGTGCACGAGCAGGCATGCGGCGCCACGCCGATCAACGGCATGATCCTGGCAGCACGTCGCCACAGACTTACACCGCAACTGCTCGATCTGCGTAATTCCGGCGATACTGCCGGGCCGCGGGATGGTGTAGTGGGATATGCCTCATTCGCATTTACTTCATCTGATCAGACGGGTTGAGCAGCACAGGGTTGATGCACTCGCTGAGTTACCCGACACGTGGGGAAATGGGGGTGAGTGGAGTTTTGCACCCAACAACGCAACAGCAAAATATTCATTTCAGGGATTTGTGAGTTAAAGTTTGTTAGAATAATAGGCTTTAGTAGCAACATGACTTTATGGGTGAGAGACAGTATGTTTGAATGTATCAAGAAGCATGACCAAACCGGTTTGGTTCGCAAAGCATGCGCACTGTTCCTGATTATGGGGTTGCAGTTTTCCGTTGCGGCAATGGCGCAGGTTGCAGGTGGCGGCGGAAGTGGTGGTTTGGGAGGGGGTTTCAGTGCGGGTGCGCCCTCAGGCATGAAGGGAGGGGCTGGTTTATTTGGTACCGGTGCGACGGGTCTCGGCACAGGAGGAGATACGGCAACGATCATTAACAATCAGCAAAAACAGAGCATTGACCCTGCCGACTTGGCTGAAATGCTGAAGAATAATGCTTCGGATAAATCCTCAGACAAAACCTCGGAAAAGGACAAGACCTCAAATAAGGACAAGACGTCCGAGAAAGACAAAACGTCTGAGAAAGATAATGCCGATACCACAGACAACGAAGATGAAGTTAAAGCCTTTAATCAGTTTCAGGACTTTGTGAAGGAATCAACCGGGTTGGCGCTGCCCATGTACGGTTATAACTTGTTTCGGAAGGGCCCCTCGACTTTTGCTCCAGTGGAAAATATTCCCGTTACGGCGGACTACCTGATAGGCCCCGGCGATGAAATCATCATCAAAGGATGGGGCACGATGGATATTGATTTTCGCGCCGTGGTTGACCGCAACGGGGCGATAGATTTGCCCAAGGTGGGGAACATCAATCTCGCGGGCGTTCGCTATCAGGATTTGCAAGCTTATCTGAAAAGAGCCATCGGGAGAGTATTCAGAAATTTTGAGCTGGATGTCACGCTGGGCAAATTACGTTCCATCCAGTTATTCGTAGTGGGCCAGGCGCGCCACCCGGGAGCTTATACCGTCAGCTCGTTGAGCACCTTGGTGAACACCTTGTTTGTCTCCGGAGGTCCTTCCGTCAATGGCTCAATGCGCCACATCCAACTCAAGCGCAATGGCGCGGTAGTGTCCGAGTTTGACTTGTATGATTTGTTGGTCAAGGGCGATAAATCAAAAGACGTTTCATTGTTGCCGGGGGACGTTATTTACATTCCGCCGATTGGAGCTTTGACAGCTATTGTGGGCGGTGTGAATACCCCTGCAATTTTTGAATTGAAGGGCAATGAAACGCTTTCCAACCTGCTGGATTTGGCGGGCGGACTTACTACAACTGCCTTGGGTGAGAAAGTTTCCCTCGAAAGGATTGATGAGCGCAAGGTGCGCAGGGTGGATGAATTCCAGCTGGATAAAGACGGCATGGCCAAACCGGTAAAAGACGGTGACTTGGTCATGGTGGGCGATATTTCCCCGCGTTTTGATAATGCGGTCAAATTGCAGGGAAATGTGGCTGCCCCGATGCGATATATTTGGAAAGAAGGGATGCGTATTACCGATCTGCTCAAAGATGTGAATACGCTAATTCCCAATATGTATTGGGCCAAGCAGAATACCGGGGTATTGGTCAATGACTACAATACCAAAGAGGTGAACTGGGACTATGCTGTCGTGCAACGCCTGGATCAAACGAACCTGACAACAAAATTGTTTGCTTTCAATTTGGGCAAGGCGATCAAAGGCGATCCAGTCGAAAACATGCTGCTAAAACCCGGGGACATAATCACAATTTACTCGGCTGAAGAAGATTTACCGAAAACAGAAAATGATGTCGCCTTGAAAGGCAGCATATTTTATCCATCAAACAGGCGATTCGTTTGGCGCGACGGGATGCGGATCAATGATTTGATCCCGAACGCAAAATGGTTGATCGATTATTACGGCTATTGGTCGAATCTTCAGCGCGATAAGAGTATTTTATGCGACAAGAATCTTCAGCTCGACAAGAATCTTCAGCTCGATAAGAAGCATCGGGGCGACAAGAATCTTCAGGGCGACAAGAATCTTCAGGGCGACAAGAATCTTCTGGGCGACAAGAATCTTCTGGGCGACAAAGAGGATATTCCGTGCGACAAGAGCAAGCAAAGCAATGCACTGAGTACCGGCATCAACTGGGGGTATGCAAACATCGTCAGATTACAGCCCAACGACCTCACGCGCATGATGCTGACATTTGATCTGGGAAAAGCCGTGTTGAAAAATGACAACGCCAATAACCTAGCACTGTTTCCGGGGGATGAAATCACGATCTTTACCAATGTTGAGATTCCCGTTTCGGCGGCAAGCAAAAATAAATTTGTACGCCTTGATGGTGAAGTCAATCATGCCGGGGAATTTCAGGTTTTACCCGGAGAAACACTGCGTCAACTTGTTGCGCGCGTAGGTGGCATCACACCTCAAGCGTATCTGTTCGGTGCGGAATTTGGCCGCGAGTCGGTTCGTGCCTTACAGCAAAAGAAAATGGACGAGATGATCGACAAGTTGGAGCAAGATATCAGCCGGTATCAAAGAAATAAAGAGCAAACAGTTATATCTACGACTGATGCCGGAGTGAGTCAGGTTCAACAGGCGGCACAGGCATCATTGCTGCAACGCTTGCGTCAAGTCAAGGCGACGGGGCGGGTTGTACTGGAAATTTCGCCATCTGGTGAGTTGTTGAAGGATATACCGGATATAGAACTGGAAGATGGCGATCATTTGTATGTTCCATCCAGACCCTCAGTGGTCAGCGTTATGGGCATGGTATATAACCAAAGCGCTTTCTTGTTCCACCCCGGAAAAAGCGTTCACGATTATCTGGAGCAATCTGGTGGGCCGACGCGTGATGCGGACGGGGCACGCATGTATCTGCTCCATTCAGATGGATCGGTGGTGAGCGCGCAAAATTCCGGTTCATTCTTCAATTCGTTCTCCAACACAACGATGATGCCCGGCGATACCATCGTCGTGCCCGAGATACTGGACAAGAATTTGTTCGTTGGCGAGATGAAAGACTGGTCGCAAGTCTTCTACCAGTTTGCCTTGGGTGCAGCAGGTCTAAAAGTGCTGGG
>CAIQPV010000474.1 GCA_903873725.1 uncultured Nitrosomonadales bacterium | reverse complement strand
CTGCTGGCGGACGAAGCGCAACTTTTGCTTGAACACCGCTGTGTCGGAATTCCCAAAGAAATGTTACACCTGCCGGGGCCGGACGATGTGGATCGCGTGGTGGCGCTGAAAGACCGCAAACCCGGCGTACTGCGCAGCCTGCAAGCTTTCTACGATCACGGGCGGCTGGGCGGCACCGGTTATCTCTCCATCCTGCCGGTGGATCAGGGCGTGGAGCATTCCGGCGGCGCCTCGTTCGCCCCCAACCCGATTTATTTCGATCCCGGGAATATCGTCAAGCTCGCCATCGAGGGAGGCTGCAATGGCGTGGCTTCCACGCTCGGCGTGCTGAGCTCGGTGGCGCGCCGCTATGCGCACAAAATTCCGTTCATCGTCAAAATCAATCACAACGAATTGCTCACCTATCCCAATGAGTTCGATCAGACGCTCTTCGCCAGCGTGGATCAGGCGTTCGACATGGGGGCGGTGGCAGTGGGGGCAACGGTGTTCTTCGGCTCTGAACAATCGCGCCGCCAGATCCTGGAAGTCTCGGAAGCCTTCGCGCATGCTCATGAACTCGGCATGGCCACTTTCCTGTGGGCGTACCTGCGCAACCCGGCGTTCAAGACTGCCGACAAGGATTACCACGTCGCGGCCGATTTGACCGGGCAGGCCAACCACCTTGCCGTCACCATCAACGCCGACATCGTCAAACAGAAAATGGCCGAGAACAACGGCGGCTACAACGCCATCAAGTTCGGCAAGACCAGCCCCAAGGTGTATAGCGAACTCACCACCGACCATCCGATAGATCTGGTGCGTTACCAGGTGGCGAACTGCTACATGGGACGCTCCGGCATGATTAACTCCGGCGGCGAATCCGGCAAGGACGACCTGCACCAGGCGGTGCGTACCGCCGTCATCAACAAACGCGCGGGCGGCATGGGACTGATTTCCGGGCGCAAGGCATTCCAGAAACCGATGCAGGACGGCGTGATCTTGCTCAATGCGATTCAGGATGTATATGCGGCCAAGGAAGTGACAGTGGCGTAATTACGCAGCGCTCACTGCATGAACCATCCGTGACTGACCACCAGCGATTGTCCGGTCAGCGCGTTGCTCGGGAATGAGGCGAACAGCAATGCCACCTGCGCCACGTCAGCCGTGGTGGTGAATTCCCCGTCGATGGTGTTTTTCAGCATCACGTTCTTGATCACCGACTCTTCGCTGATGCCAAGCAGACTTGCTTGCTCGGGAATCTGCTTTTCCACCAGCGGCGTGAGGACAAATCCCGGACATATAACATTTGCGCGAATGTTGTGTTTGGCGCCTTCCTTGGCAACCGTCTCGGCCAGCCCGATCAGGCCGTGCTTGGCGGTAACGTAAGGTGCCTTCAGCATCGAGGCCTCCTTGGAATGCACCGATCCCATGTAGATGATGCTGCCGCCCTTGTTACTCGCGATCATCTGCTTCATGCAGGCGCGCGTCGTCAGAAATGCCCCGTCGAGATGGATCGCAAGCATTTTTTTCCAGTCGGCGAAACTGAATTCCTCGATCGGATGGACGATCTGGATACCGGCGTTGCTGACCAGAATATCAATGTTGCCAAAAGCTTTGACGGCCGTTCGCACGGCGGCTTCAACCTGTTCCTCATCGGTGACATCGACCGCTATGCCGATAGCCCTGCTGCCGGATTTTTCGATCACGGCGGCGGTATCTTCCGCTCCCTGCCGGTTCAAATCTGCGATCACGATTTTTGCTCCCTCGCGCGCAAATTCGAGCGCGATCTCCTTGCCGATACCGCTGGCCGAACCGGTGATGAATGCAACCTTGCCTTCGAGTCGTGACATGATTTACTCCAGATAATAATTAAACTGAAAATTTAGTCATTCCCGCGCAGGCGGGAATCCAGATGATTAACTAACCCCCGCGCAACGGGTCAACACATAGGTTTTGTCGGCTATGCGGAGTGTTTGTCTTGCTGGATTCCCGCCTGCGCGGGAATGACGGGCTGATATGTATTTGGGTTTACTCCTTTTGTTGCGACAGGTAGTCGTACACGACTTCGCCCAGATCGAGCGTCAGATCGGCAATAAAGTGCAGGGCGGACTCGATCTTCAGCACCGGCAGATCCGCCACCGGGGCAAGCGCATGCGGATGCAGTTCCAGAGAAGCCGGTGCAGTCCAGGCGCCTTTGAGCGTTATCCGGGTGGTGTAATAGCGCACCAGTTCACAGATGCGTGCCGAG
>CAIQPV010000473.1 GCA_903873725.1 uncultured Nitrosomonadales bacterium | reverse complement strand
TGAATAAAGGGTGTCCGAGCATGTTTAACCTTCAACACACCATAGAGGCTGTGCAGACCAACTGCGATATTGCCGATGCGCGTCATGCACGTGACATGAGCTTGTGCAACTACCTTCTGGCCATGCGCGAATTTTACCGATGGGAGCAGCAGATACCGTTTGTGCAGTCATTGAAAAAAGGAGACATTAGTACATGGCTTTCACAGCGCGAGGCAAAATGGAGCGAGCTTGAAGAAAACGATTATCTTCCCATTCCGATTGCCGGACACGACCATGACCATTTCGATACTGCTGCAATCAACCGTGCGCTCAAGGAACATGGCCTTGTCTATGGCAGTGGCTATGGCCGCTGGGGCAGACCGCATTTCTTTCTTGCACAACTGCTGCGCTGTGAAGAACGCTCCAATGTTTCGATATTGGTATCCGGCCATGAGTATGCACGAAATATAGCGGCCCCACCTGCCGCGCTGAACCGCAACACAGTTTTTCTGCGTAAGGACGCGATGCAGCGCTGGTTGTTGGAGAAAATCGAAATATGGGGCTCGAGCAAGACAGATGGCGCGCTCAAGGCTATGTTCGATTGTTATGGTGTCGGCAATGACGCCGAAACAAAATTGGATTTTATCGCAGAGCAAGAAAGTGAGACGCTGATCTTGCACGAAATGGGCGAGGCGATGGCCGAACCGCTGCTCGGCGAAGCTTGGCACGAAATGCTGTCATCGTTTAATTTAAGGCATCACGAACTTTTGGCGCGCGCCGTGCGTGACAACCTGGCAGATTGCCTTTCCACACTTCCGGAATTGATTGCGCGCGATAAAACGTGCTCGCTGCACTTCTATTTTTCCAATTTCGACGGTTTGCGCAAGAGCCTGTTTCCGAGCTTGGCAGAAGCATATGAGTACTGGAATGAGAACGGCGATGTTGTTGCGTTGCATAATGCAATTGAGGCAGGAAGCATACACTGGCATAAAGTTGCCCGAGACATTCTCGCAGCTTGGATTGATAATCCTGCCAAAGCTGGAATAATGATCGAAAGTTATGGTCAAAACTTCAGCGAACTCATGCTGTAAGTTTATATCTTCCGCGAAGGCCGGCACTGCGATTGCATGTTCTTTATTTGATATATCAGGGTGGTATATGGGGGGTGGTTGGGGTTGCCCGCATGAAATAGACGACTTGTGTTCCAAGGTGAATAACATACCTTGTGATCCGGGCATGAAAGGTTGCGTCCTGTATGGCCGCTTTGTTTTTTATAACGATGACAAGAACGAACGTCAGCGTCAGAAAAAGACGTTCAGCGATAGCATGGAAAAAACCCAGGATAGGCGCGGGGACTGATCGGCGTGACTCTGGAACCAGCTAACTGCGTCCAGACGGTTTTTTTGTATTGGCCTGCTCCCAATGTTTACGCCGATCTCTGCTTACTCCTCGTAGCGAGATTTTAAGCTATTGGCTTATGACAACAACCACTGTTTGCCTGGATTGGTGGGCATTTGACTGAGCCGTAGGAACAAAATACACAACAGTCCCCAGGTTTTGGACGTAACAGCTTCTTGCAGTTCAAGCACTCATAAAAGAACTGACACGCATCGGTAGGCATAGTTTCCAAATGTGAAAATCCACATATCGGGCAGGTCAATATCGATTCATGTTGAATCTCTTTCATTTTACCTGTTAACCATTGCTTTTGACCCAGCGCACAATATTGCCAGTATCCATTGCACCCGCCTGCCGTGCAACTTCACGCCCATTACGGAAAATGGCAATGGTAGGAATGCTGCGAATATTAAAACGAGCAGCCAGGTTTTGTGATTGCTCAGTGTTTACCTTGACCAGACGGTAATGAGGTTCCAGTTGGCGGGTAGCTTCGGCAAAGGATGAAGCCATACTCCGGCACGGACCACACCAAGAAGCCCAGAAGTCAACCACTAATGGCAAGTCGGAACGGGTAATGTGCTTGTCAAAACTGGCTTCGTCCAGTTCAACAGGGTGACCAGTAAACAGCTGGGCATGGCATTTACCACATGTACCTGTTCCATCTAAACGGTCAGAAGGTAAGCGGTTCACCGCATGGCAATGCAGACAGACAACATGCAGCAAAGTGGGCATTGCAATCTCCAATAATTAGCAAGGCGAACATTGGGTTGTTTGCATGGGATTCAAGTCGTAACAATCGTAATTTTTCTCACGGACTGTCACTGATTAGTGCTTGTAAAGCCACAGTCTTAATCCTGAAAAAATCATTTGAGACATTCCACTGAAACACGGGTCTTGGGTAAGCCTTTACCCAGAAAAAATTGTTCAGCTATGCCCACTGCATCTTCCGAACCGGCAATATAAATATCACCTTGCAGAAGATTTGCGTCTTGTGTAGAGATGCTTTCAAGTTGACTCATCAACGTCTCCTCTCGTTTTCCGCTTACAGAACGCAAATCAAAACCTGCAACATGTTCTGTGTAATGAAAATTATCCAATGCGTCCTTCCACGCATGTGCAATATTCGGAAGATAAATGTGCTTTTGACTCGACCCAAACCAGTGCAAGTGTATATTTTCCGCCTCCAGTGACAGCGCGTGTTCGATTAAACTCCTGATCGGGGCAAACCCGCTATCGAACGCAAAAAAATACAGGGGACGCGAAGATTTTTCGTGCAGGATGAATTCACCGTGCGGCCCTTCCATCTCCACCACGTCATGTTCTCTCAGGCGGTCAAATACATAGTCTGAAAACAGGTTGCCACTTTGTCTGCTGATATGAAAAAGCACATTACGATCATCACAAGGACAACTGGCGATTGGGAGTTCCTCACTAAAGGATTGCCCTACTCGCAGAATCAGACGCTGTCCCGCCAGAAAACGTAAACGCTGGGTGCGCGGAGTTTGGAGATGCAATAAAAGCTTGTCATCAGTGATAAGTCCAGTCGCTTTAACCTTGGCACTGATTTGCTGAAAAGGAATGTCCTGCACACTGCCCGCCACGGGCGCTTCAAGAACCACATCAGTGACTGCGGTGTTGCTGCACAGAAGAATATAGCCTTGGTTCTTTTCCGCTTCGGAAATGACAAAATCATGATGGCGCGTTTTCTTGACTTCACCGGACAGCACTTTGGCTTTGCACAAACCGCAATTGCCGCCGCTGCAACCATAATCAAGCGGTATGCCGGAACGCATTGCAGCTTCCAGAATGGTGTCATGCCCTTCGAGCAAAAAGTCATGTTTGCTTGGCAAGACCGTCACTTGCGCAGTCATGATTCGCAGCACACTGTCCTTGATCGCCAATGAATTGTTGAGCCCCGGTTCCATGGATAACTTTACCTCATTTTTGAGCCACGTCTTCAAATTCTCCATTGTCAACCGGGGTACAGTGTCGGGTTGAGCTTCGATCTCTGTAAGCTTAGCCCATAGTCTGTCCAATAACGCATTGAATTGCCTGACTTGCCCTTGGCTATTGGCAAGCATTGTACTGAGTTCGGTGATGCGCGCTGCCAATACTTCCGCATCCGGCAAAACATACTCAACCACACGTTTGCCAAAAGCACGTTCCTTGATTTGAGTGATCCGTCTGAACTCGACAGTGTCTTCCAATTGCGCATCCGGATAGCAAATCAACAGGCTTTCGATATTGACCATTCCATCGTGGGAAATCATCTCGCCGTGCCGGATTTTCCTTTGTAATTCTGAGCGCGCAACGCCAATCAATCTTGCGGCACGCGTCAGACTTAATAGCTCACTCATGGAATATTTTTAATTCTTAACGGATTTTTGTACTCATGTTTTGTATTTGCAAGTGATTTACTCTACCGATGAGCAGTGTTTACGTGAAGACATAAAAATTGGACATCAGTATTGATACAGTCAAGCAGCACGTCCTGCACATTCTGACTAAGCTCAATCTCACGTCCAGAGTCATGGCGGCGGTTAAGTTTGCAACAAGAAAATAATCTAATGTTCGCCCCTTACGAGGCAGACGAAGTGCATTACGAAACGAGCGTTAGCTACTCGCC
>CAIQPV010000472.1 GCA_903873725.1 uncultured Nitrosomonadales bacterium | reverse complement strand
CTGTAAAACGTATCCAAGGAACACCATCCGTCTTCTCGACAATATCTGTCTACAAGCCCGATATAATCATATGTGATATTACTGTTCATGAGCCATCATGCCAGAATATTGTTTGCCACACACGAAATCGCACAGGAAGGCTTTCTTCAATTCCAATCATTATTGCAATGACATCAAGTGCAGATCGCAATATTTTATTAGACTGTCTACGCTGTGGCGCCGATGATTATGCCGTACATCCTCTTGATCCCGTTGTTTTTATTGAAGTTATTCGCTGCCGGCTTAATCGTCCACTAATTTATCGCAGTAGTCTTGGTGGTGTGCATTTAACAGAACGCGAGATCGAAGCCATTCACTGGACAGCGCAAGGAAAGTCATCAACGGTTATCGCCACGATCATGGAAATATCGAACAGAACTGTTAACTATCATATTACAAATGTGATGAAAAAGTACGATGTATCTACTCGTGTGCAAGCGGCTATAAAGGCGTATGTTGATGGATATATCGCAATGTAAGTTCTCACTCACTTTCCTAGCCATATGTTACAGCTCTCTGAGCTACCCTCAATCAAGAGGAACCCGTGATGCCTGACAAAGTTCATAAGCCCGTCGAACCTGCCTCACCCATGCCTGAGTTCGATAAGGCTCCCGTCCTTCGTGTCCGCGCAATGCCCGCCGATACCAACCCTGCTGGCGACGTATTTGGCGGCTGGGTGCTGTCTCAGATGGACGCCTCGGGCGCCATGACGGCGGCTCGCCGATCTCAAGGGCGTGTAGTTACCATCGGCATCGAGGCGATGAAGTTCCACAAGCCGGTTCTGGTCGGCGACGAACTCAACTGTTACTGCCGAGTCGTCAAGGTCGGCCGCACCTCGATCACCGTAGATATCGACACCTGGGTGAGGCGCTACCTTACCGACGAACCTCACCACGTGACTGAGGGGATATTCACTTACGTTGCAATCGATCAAACGCGGCGGCCACGCCTTTCCTCAACGTGGGGGTGGACCAGAGACGATGAACACGAGGACTGGGCATTAACGCTTCCAGGTTAACTGCACGGCTGTCCACCTTAGGTGCGAAAATGTCAAACTCCATAGCCTCAGATGCTGATTTTGACGAGAAATTCGAGCTCGCATTTGAGATTGCTGACAAGCACCTCAAGCTTGCAATGGCGGAAGGAGGCATACTGTGCACTTACGTGACTATGGCTATGATTGAGGCTGCCGTGAACTCGGGCGTCGATCAAGCCAGCCACAATGATGTAATTGGCTTGCTCCGCGAGCTTGCAAACCAAGTTGAGGAGGATGCGCAGAGAAATGCACACGGTTAAATGTAACGACCGGAATTCGTCTAGCAATAAGTCTCATGTGCCCTCATGGAGGGCATACAGGATCATTCGTACCAAACACTATATTGCTGGCGTTTCTCCTGCATATATTTATTAGGAACCGCAGGATCATGCATGCGAGAAGTTTGGTAAGCTTTCCGTGCATCATTGCCGGCACCAAGCGTACGATTGGAGCTGACAACATCGGTTGTAACGGTGTCGAACATTGAGAACAGAAACGAAAGTGGATGCTTTCCCTTTGTCGAAAGGTCTTTCCTTTTAATAGTTCTCTTATCTTCACATCCCAACAAGAAAGTTGCTAGATGCTTGTCAGAGCCAGCGATATGGCGAACGAGCCAGTTCTTGATATAGGCGACCGTTTCCGGTGAGAATGTCGTAGTATTATTCTGCAACCCCAGCCGCATATTTTGAATCGTTCTTAAAAGAACCAAATGATCCATTTCATGTTGGCGGGCCATTTTGTACTTGTATCGCTTCATTAGCCCTTCTTCACGCCTGAAGTGAGCAGTTGTCTCCTGGATAAGCTTATCAATTAAACCAAGGCATACCTTGTGAACTTCAGCCTTCGCATCTTCAGTTTTTGCACGGCGTTTTGACGCATCTCGCAACTGTTCAACAATCCTGCAGAGCTCAGCATGATCGTCATTCATCACTGAATAGATTTGTGACATGCCCATTGCGCTCTCCATTCTTTCAGTGTTGGATTATTGGGGAATAGTTGTTGTATCAAAGGATTTAATCGACTAAAGTTCGATGCGGGGCTGCGTGAAGATTTAATTCTGTTCCGCCTTAGTGGCATGAATGTGGCGAAATGTGTCTTTCCTTATCTGAGCGTCAATCGGTCGCACCTGTATGTTCTTACAGTTAGCTTGGAAGTTCTAAATTGTTTCAGCAAGGTACAGCGCGGTTGATGTTGCTTCGACGAATAAAGGAATCAGTCACGCTGACCCAATACCTGCTCCCAGCATCCAGGTGGGTCCACCAGGGTGATCGACATCATAGGCTACCGGCAGAGCAGGAAACTCATTGGAGTGAATTGCCGAGCACGGCAATACCACCATCCGTCACCGTGTCATCGCTCATCTAATCGCCGCCGCCACCGTCTTCGACCGTTTCGCCACCCTCGCCCCCATCATCGAACCCCAAAATTCTCTGATTCCGTATCAGAAGGTTAACCACCAAACCAGAACATATAGTGAAGATCACAGATCAGTCACACGATGATTCTTATATTGCTAACTCATTGCTATATATAGTGTAATTCATTCATCTACACTACTACGGATCAAATGCTTCGGCT
>CAIQPV010000471.1 GCA_903873725.1 uncultured Nitrosomonadales bacterium | reverse complement strand
GGGCTGAATGAAATGAAGCCCAACATGCACCACGAAAAACTGTTGGGCTTCGTGCCTCAGCCCAACCTTCGAAAATGCGAAATGCGAAATGCGACAATGCGGGAATAGCAACCCGCGCGCAATAACCAACGGGCATTGCGCCGTATGTGTCTCGCCTAAACATCCGGTGCAATGCGCTTCGCTGTGCGGAAGGGTGGCGGCAAAGCCGCCGGGTACCACCCCCGGCCTCCCCCTTGCGGGGATATTGACACCCTACATTACGCATTACCCGACGAATTGATTCAGTTTGTCATTCTGCTCCAGATTAGGTATAGTTGCGATACTTAATTAAGTACCAAAAGGAGTCTTGATATGAACGCCATCCCTGCCCAGGAAATCAAACGTCGCGGCATTGCTGCGGTAGATGATCTTATTGCCAAAGGCGACCTTCATGTGATTAGAAACAACCAGCCGCAGTACGTGGTGCTTTCCGAAGCGCGCTATCAGGACTTGATTGTGGCGGAACAGGAGGCGCACTATGCCCGTGTCCGTGCGTCGCTGGAGGACGTAAAAGCAGGAAAGGTCAAGAAGTTCAAGACTGCTGCCGACCTGCTGAAAGCGCTGGACGCAGACGAGACGGCGTAATGTATGCCATCGTTACGCCGCTCCAGTTCCTCCGTCAGGCACGCAAGTTTTTCAAGAAACATCCCGATTTGCGGTTACGTTTTGCCGATGTGCTCGGCGACCTGCAAAAAGATCCATACCAGCCACATCTGGAGTTACACCTATTGAGCGGTAAGCTCGCCGGTTGTTATGCGGTCAGCCTCACATATAGTTATCGCATTACCGTGACCCTCATGGTTTCCGAAAAGGAGATCATCCTGCTCGACATAGGCAGCCATGATGAGGTGTACCGCTAATTCGAATTCAGCAATCCCAATTCCGCTAACCCCTTCACTGCGGTAGAATGCCGCCCCATGACTAATCCCCAACTTTCCGTCGTCATTCCCGTTTATAACGAAGAACAGGGTTTGCAGGCGTTGTTCGACCGGCTGTATCCGGCGCTGGACAAGCTCGGCATTACTTATGAGGTGCTGTTCGTCAATGATGGCAGCCGCGACCGTTCTGCCGCGATTTTGCGCGAGCAGTTCCAGGCGCGCCCGGAGGTGACTCGGGTGATCCTGTTCAACGGCAATTTTGGACAGCACATGGCGATCATGGCGGCTTTTGAGCAGAGCCGGGGGCAGTGTGTTGTTACGCTCGATGCTGATTTACAGAATCCGCCGGAAGATATTGGCCTGTTGCTGGCGAAGATGGAGGAGGGGCACGATTACGTTGGCTCGATTCGTCGCCAGCGCAACGACAGCCTGTGGCGGCACGTGGCTTCGCGCGCGATGAACGGGCTGCGCGAACGTATTACGCGCATCAAGATGACCGACCAGGGCTGCATGTTTCGCGCCTATGATCGCAACATCATAAATGCGATCAATTCCTGCCGCGAAGTCAGTACGTTCATCCCCGCACTGGCTTATACCTTCGCTCGCAATCCTGCCGAGGTAGTAGTGGGGCATGACGAGCGTTTAGCGGGGGAATCGAAATATTCGCTGTACAGCCTGATCCGGCTTAACTTCGATCTGATGACCAGTTTTTCACTGGTGCCGTTGCAGATTTTTTCCATGCTGGGTATTGGAATTTCAGTTCTGTCCGGTTTCTTTGTGGTGTTTCTGGTGTTGCGCCGCCTGATCATGGGGCCGGAAGCGGAAGGGCTGTTCACGCTGTTCGCCATCGCGTTTTTTCTGATCGGAATTACGCTATTCGGCATCGGCCTGCTGGGCGAATATATCGGGCGTATTTATCAGCAGGTGCGCCACAGGCCGCGTTATCTGGTCGAGGCTATTCTTGAAGAGCGCGATGAGTAGCGCCGTTGTTTTTGCGTATCACAATGTTGGTGTTCGCTGTTTAAGCGTGCTACTCGCACACGGCGTCGAAGTGTCCTTGGTGGTGTCCCATCGCGACAATCCGAAAGAAAACATCTGGTTTGCCAGCGTGGCCGAATTAGCGGCGTTGCACGGCATTCCGGTGATCACGCCGGACAATCCGAATACGCCCGAAGTGGTCGAGCAGATACGTGCCTTGCAACCGGATTTTTATTTCTCCTTTTACTACCGCGAAATGCTCAAGCGCGAGTTGCTGGAGATTCCTACGCGCGGCGCGCTCAACATGCACGGTTCGCTGCTGCCGAAATATCGAGGCCGGGTACCGGTGAATTGGGCGATAATCAAGGGCGAGACAGAAACCGGAAGCACCCTGCATTACATGACCGAGAAGCCGGACAACGGCGACATCGTGGCACAACAGGCGGTGCCGATTTTACCCAACGACACGGCATTGGAAGTGTTCCAGAAAGTGACCGTGGCGGCGGAAATGGCGCTGAATAATTGCTTGCCGGATTTGCTGGCAGACAGGGCGCAGGCGGTGAAACAGGATTTGAGCAAGGGCGCATACTTCGGTGGACGCAAGGCGGAAGACGGCGTTATTGATTGGTCGCAGTCTGCGCTAGAGATACACAATCTGGTGCGTGCGGTGGCACCGCCTTATCCCGGCGCGACCACTCGGTTGTTGGGGCGACCGATGCGCATTTTGCAGACGCTGGTGACGCGCTGTACCGTGTCAGGCGCGGCTCCTGCTTTCTATGTGAAGGAAGGCAAGGCATATGCAATTTGCGGCAGCGGCGTGCTGCGCGTGGTGCACTTCGAACTGGATGGCGTAGAGATGAGCGCAGAAGCGTTCGCAGCGCAGTTCGGCACTGAAAAATTCGAATTTAATTGTTAAGGAAAAAGAAATGAAAAAAGTTTTGATCCTCGGGGTGAATGGTTTTATCGGCC
>CAIQPV010000470.1 GCA_903873725.1 uncultured Nitrosomonadales bacterium | reverse complement strand
GTTAGTACCGCCGACTCATCATGTTGAAGAACGAGCGCCAGGATTTCCACCATCTCCCGATCACCACCCTGACGCTTGAGCAGGATGGCCTGCAATTGCTTGAAGGCATCCGGCAGTTCGGTAAATGGCGCGCCATTGCGCGCAGCTGCGTATTCCACGGAAACTGGACACTCAGTCCACGGCAAACTGGACAGTCGGAGCGTAGCGACGCGGGGGTTGTTTTTTACTCCTGATTTACCTGTTTAGTCAAACATCTTTTGTTCTTTCTGATGGATTCGCCGGATAGATCCAGTTTATGTGCGTTATGCACAAGTCGATCCAGAATTGCATCTGCCAGGATGGGGTCGCCAATAGATTCATGCCAGTCATCCACCTTTAACTGACTGGTAATAATGGTCGAGCATTGACCATATCGATCATCCAGTATTTCCAGTAAATCTCGCCGCGCGGAATCTGTCAGCATCGCCACACCCCAATCGTCCAGCAGCAAGACATCCACCTTGGCGAGTTGCGTGATGAATTTCACGTAACGTCCATCACCATGCGCAATCGCCAGTTCTTCGAACAGGCGCGGCACGCGCACATACAAAGATGAATAGCCCAAGCGACATGCCTGATTGGTCAAAGCACAGGCCAGCCAGGTTTTACCCAGTCCGGTGAGCCCCGTGATCAGCACATTTTGGTGTTCCTTGATCCACGCGCCTGTCAGCAAACGATTAAACAACGTTTTATCCAAGCCCCGTACCACACGGTAATCGACATCTTCAGGCGTGGCAGCATGTTTTAATTTGGCGCGGCGTAATCGTGCTGAGGTCTGCGCAGATGAGCGTTCGCTGTTCTCGCGTTCGACCAACAGGCCAAGCCGTTCCTCGAACGACATCCGGTCAAGTTCAGGCAATCGCTGCTGCTCGTTCAGTGCCTGTGCCATGCCGAACAGGCGCAGTTGGTTGAGTTGCTGGTAAGTAGGATGATTCAACATACTATTTCTCCTTTGGTTAGTGGTAATACTCGGGGCCGCGCACCGTGCTGTGGGTGAACGGCAAGGTGGTTTGTGTGGCTTCGGTCTGGGTTTGTTTATCCAGTCCATTTTTGAGAATGGAGCTGACGCTACGGTAATTTGCCGCGTTCAATGCCAGTGCGCGGGAACAGGCGGCTTCCAGTCTGGAATTACCGAAATCTCCTCCCATGCGTAACA
This sequence comes from uncultured Nitrosomonadales bacterium, assembly GCA_903873725.1. Lineage (GTDB taxonomy): Bacteria > Pseudomonadota > Gammaproteobacteria > Burkholderiales > Gallionellaceae > CAIQPV01. The sequence continues at coordinate 1,503 of CAIQPV010000470.1, read as the reverse complement.
CGCCCAGACAGGCGCGGTAACTTTGTTGCGGATGCTTGCGTTGCCCCAACATGCTCTCCACGGTGGCGTGTGCGTTCGGCCCTATCTTCTGCGCCCAGTCGAGCAAACGTTTAGCATTCCATCCTGCCACCTGTTGATGAGCCGGTGTCATGTGCGCATCGATGGTGGTATGCCGCCCTTTGAGCAAACTTCTGGCATGGGCGGCGATGCGACTACCACGATGGAATATCTCAACCGTCGTTGCCGTGAAACGAACATCCACTTCCTGACGTGCAAACCGAAACGGTGCCGAGTAATAATGGCCGGTGATCTCGACGTGGTAGTCAATGCCGACACGGGCGATCTTCCATTCGGCAAACTGATAGCGATCTGCCGGCAGTGCTTTGAGTGCCGGGCGGTCGAGTTCGACAAACGCGCTGTGACGGCAACCGGGCAGCTTCTTGAACGGGCGCTGATTCAAATCGGCCAGCAATGCAGATATGGCGCGGTTGGCTTCTTCCAGAGTGAAGAGGCGCTGGTTGCGCAGCCGTGCCAGTATCCAGCGTTCGACCACCAGCACGCCATTCTCCACCTTGGACTTGTCGCGCGGCTTCCGGCTGCGTGCCGGTAGAACCGTCACGCCATAGTGCGTGGCCAGATCGAGGTAGGTCGGATTCAGTTCCGGGTCGTAATAGGAGGGATGCTTGACGCCTGACTTGAGGTTGTCTGGTACAAGGATTTCCGGCACGCCCCCAATGAACTCGAAGGCGCGTACATGGGAGCCGACCCAATCGGACAGTTGCTGTGTCCAAGTGGCTTCAGCAAAGGTGTAGTTGGATGCGCCGAGTACGGCAACAAAGAGTTGCGCGTGGCGGATTTCCCCCGTCAGCCCGTCAATGATCGGCAAGGTCTGTCCGGCATAATCGACGAACAGCTTCTCGCCGAGCGTGTGCGTTTGCCGCATGGTGACCGACAGCTTGCCCACCCATTGCCGGTAGCGTTCGCAGAACCAGCTGTATTGGTAGCCGTCTGGATGTGCGCCTTTGTATTCTTGCCACAGCAACTCCAGCGTGACGCTCTTCTTGCGCATTTCGCGGTGTGCCCAGACCCAGTCTGGCTCAGGGCGGATGACATCAGCAGGGACAATAGGTGGAAACAACCGTCGTTCGAGAGCCAGCTCATCCAGGCTGTCGGGCAACGGGTAGCTCAGGCCAGCAGCCTTGGCTCGCCGGAGATAGTCACAAACCGTGGTCGGCGATGCACCTATGGCGCGGGAAATCTCCCGGTTTGAGCGACCGCAATCGTAATGCAATCGAAGTGTTTCTGTAATCTTGCGCATGGATAACCTGTTATTGGCCATGTGGCTTCCCCGGTAAAAATCTCCGAGGTTGCCACGGTTATCCCGCGTACCGCTACATCTCTATTTTACTGTCCAGTTTGCCGTGGAATCAGTGTCCAGTTTGCTCTGGAATGGCTGTCCAGTTTGCCGTGGAATGCGTGTCCAGTTTGAACCGGAATTCGCAT
>CAIQPV010000469.1 GCA_903873725.1 uncultured Nitrosomonadales bacterium | reverse complement strand
TTGGCCGTTGCGTCTGTGGCTGCCATGTCAATACCATACCCTGTAACAGCAGAACCCGAGAAGTCCGGCGCCAGATATAACAAGGAGGATGCCGAACCAATATCAGAGGTGAGTTTGACAAAATGATCTGTCACGCCTGATCCTACGAGGGTCGTATCTCCTTTATAGGGCGCCGCAACGCCCGCGGTTGTCGATAATGACCCGTTATTAGGGTTCGAAGCACAGGCGGCAAGGCCGCAAGCCAAAAAGAGAGGAATAATAGGTTTAAAAAAATTCATAACAAATAACCTAGTTGCAAGAGAATATAAACTTTAACGCCTACTTGGTATCACAAAAGACGGCCTAGCCACAACGTGACCAATTATTTTCATCAAGCAGAGTTGATTTTGAGCGAAGACAGAAATTGTCCTAATTTCTCACTACATGCTGTCTCGTCGGGCAGTGTCAAAGCTGCTGCAATTCTTGAAGTTGGGCCAATTAATGAGGCTTTACTGGAGGGGTTCCTACAATATAGATTTTTTGTATCAAAGCGTCTTCACCAAGGTTGATAACCTTACATGGCTCCAAGGGGCCTGTAACTGGCTCGAGTTCCTCAAGTATTGTCTCAATAAGTTTGGCGCATGTTGCGCGCTCTGTCTTAAGGCTATCTGTATATATTTGTCCTCACTACTGTCCGGTTAACTATCGAATAGATTCAATTGGTTAGCTTGCGCCTGATCTTGGTTTCTGTCGGCGGCATCAGAAAAGGCATATAAAATGGGTGTTTTCTCGAAAGAGTGGACGGACAAAATCTGTAGAAAACTGTAGAGCGAGACATCAATGGCTAACTCTTTTTTGATAATCGCCGCCAGCACATAAACGCACACTGCCGTCCAGATTTGGGTTTTTACAGCGTTCTCGGACGTGCCGTAGAAACGCTTGATGCGCAAATGCTGTTTGATCCATTTGAAAAACAGCTCCACCTGCCAACGCTGTTTGTAAATCGCCGCAATCGTTTCTGCGGATAGCGTAAAATTGTTCGTCAGAAAAATAAGTCGCTTGCCCGTTTCAGGATCACAAAAACTAACGCGCCGCAGGTGCTGCGGATAATCCTTCTTCGTATAAAATCCATCGAGCGCAATGCTTTGATCTGAACCAACGCCTACTTCCTTATCAACTGCATGCGAATAAACGCGATGATACTTCATGTTTATTTTTGAACGCGTGACGAAGAATGCACCCGCCTGATGTATCGCAAACAACCGTCGAAAATCGACATAGCCGCGATCCATTACATAAATGGCTCCGGCCTCTAGAACAATCAAATCCAGAGCAAGCGCATCGCCCATTTTACCATCAGAAACGTGAATAAAACTGGGGATATTTCCACGCAGATCCAGCAGCGTGTGCATTTTTACCGCTGCTTTTGTCGAACGAAAATCAGCCCACGGGAACAGCGAAAGGCAAAGATCAATCGTCGTGCTGTCGAGCGCGTAAACAGTATTTTCGAGATCAAGACTAAGCGCGTCCTTTGCGTAAAGTTTGCGTGCGCGGCGGATTAAAACGGCGGCAATGTCAGCCCAGATACGCCAGTCCCTCAATTCGTTTGCATCGGCCAAAGTTGATCTTGCAACAGGCTCGCGCAACCCCATGCCATATAATTTTTCGGGTTGCACACTGAGGCACGATTCAATGTCGCGCAAACTCTCACGATACGTCATCTGCGCGAACGCCAGCACGCGAAACTGTTCGCTGCACCGAAGAGTTCGAACACGAACATCACCTTTATACTTGGAAACGATGCGATCAAAACTTGTCCACGGAACAAAGTCCATGACCTGCGAGAAAAGTGTCCGTCCAAAGTTCACGACAAAGCCCCCGATTTAGAAAAATCGGGAATTCTACCGCAAAATCACAAAATCGAGTTCAAATCGACACCAAACAAAATCGGTGCTAACCTATTGTGCTGAAAACCTTATTCGAGCTATCCTTTGTTCTTAACCGGACACTAGTGAAATATATTACAGACAGTTCGTGGAAGCCTGGAGTAGGATCTATTGTTTCGCGAAGCGCTTGAACAAGGGCGGGTTGTTCAGTCTCCAAACGTTTGTGAAAGTCGTCCAAATCAATCGTAATGATTGGAATATCGAGGGACGTCTGGGACGGAGATTGCGCTGATACCGGTGGGGATTTGTTTTCTGCATGTGCCCCTGTGTTGACGGACAAGACGCTAA
>CAIQPV010000468.1 GCA_903873725.1 uncultured Nitrosomonadales bacterium | reverse complement strand
TGTCCGATATCAAAGCGGGCTTTCAAGTTTTGCATATCGATCCCAGTGTGGACATACATGGACAACCTGATGTCGACGAAGTATTGGATCGCGTTTTTGAACTTTACGAATTTTGTTGGAGTCAAGCTCAAGAGCATCGTCAAGAAGTCATATTCGAGATCGGCACCGAAGAGCAAAGCGGCAGCACTAATTCTCAAGAAGAGCTGGATTACACACTTAACTCAATCAAGAAATTTTGCACAAAGAACCATCTTCCTCAACCGGCATTTGTTGTTATTCAATGTGGTACGCGCGTGATGGAAACGCGAAATGTTGGGTCGTTTGACTCACCTGTGCGCGTAGCCAATGAAATTCCGGCTGAAATTCAGCTTCCTAAGATGATTGAAATCTGCAACCGTTATGGAATACTCATGAAGGAGCACAATACTGACTACCTCTCAGACGATGCTTTACAGTGGCATCCGCGATTGGGGATACATGCTGCGAATGTTGCACCGGAATTTGGTGTTTCAGAAACCCGAGCTCTGCTTGCTGCGCTGGAAAACAATGGTTTTTCACATCTGGCCGAGCGCTTTCTGCAAGTCGCTTACCATTCCAACAAATGGGACAAATGGATGTTGGAGAACACTCAGGCAACGGATCGTGATCGTTCTATTATCGCGGGTCACTACGTATTTTCTTCACCAGAATGCAAGGAAATCAAGGCGGAAGCAAGCCATGAACTGGGCCTGAAGGGAATAGATTTGGATTCATATCTTAAGCAGCAGGTAAAAGCAAGCATCCTGCGGTATCTTCGTAATTTCCGTCTAGCGAGAACACTATGAAGCGTATAGCCACCATCATTCTCAACCGCAACCTGCCAGACGAGACAAACAAGCTTTACGAGCATCTGTCAAAATTCGACGCTGATGCTACTGATATCTTTGTGGTTGAAGCGGGGTCGGACGCGGATAGACTTTCACGTTATACCTCATGGCATGCTGATTGGCCGGATGCGATGGCACACGGTTTGCGGTACAGCCGGGGGATGAACTTTGGCCTAAGCCAGCTCTGGAAGGAAGGCAAGTTCGAGCAGTACGATGCTTTTTTTCTGCTGACTAACGACACAGAGTTCCAGCAGCGTCAGACTGTCGCTCCTTTAATGGCAATTCTGGATCAGCATCCGCGCGTAGGCATTCTTTCCCCCTGTTCTGAACGGTGGGGAGAACGCATGCTGCTCCAGAACCAGAAGACCAAATATTTCTGGTTCATTCACAATAATGCCTACCTGTTGCGCCGGGAGTTCATCGAATCGATATGCGACAGGGATCAACCTAATGCAATAGACTTCCTGTTTGACGGTAACAATTTCCGGGGCTACGGCTCAGAGAGCGAGTTGACTGCCAAAGCCTATGCCAATGACTGGGCGGCTGCCATTACCTCAGAAATATGGGCTGGTGAAAATGAATCGCACCTACTGAACAAGGCCGATCTGATCAAGACAGAAGGCTATGAGGATAATCTAAAGCTCTATGTTGAGGAAGGCCTCCGTTGGATGCGAAAGAAATACGGATTCAATAGTCATTGGTCTATGCAGCAATATGTAAAAAGTTTTTACGATCATTTTTTCGAGTTTCATCCAGAATATATCAACTACAAAATCTAGGAAAATATCATGACGATAATAGAAAAGCCTTGGGGCCGTGAAGAAGTTATTGAAATCAACGAAAAATATATGGTTAAGAAACTAACCATGTTTGCTGGACATCGTTGCAGCTTGCAATATCACAACATCAAGAAAGAAACGATATACGTCC
>CAIQPV010000467.1 GCA_903873725.1 uncultured Nitrosomonadales bacterium | reverse complement strand
GCCAATAAAACAGCGCCGCGAGAATTAAACAGAACATGCCTGCCAGCATCGGCCAACCGAGGCGAGTGACCCAATACTTGAGGCGGACGTCCAAGGCGTTCATCTTACAACTCCCCAATTTACGCTCAAGGTAAAGCGTACAGGTTCCGCATTGTTCGCCGCTTGCACTTCGTATTGCACCAATGCGACATCACTTAACCCTTTTTGGGTGGACAACCCACGCTGATAATCGAGCATGCCATAGACATCCGCCGCTTCCGCCATTATTTTTACGCTGGCGTTCTGTGCATCGGGCTCGATGGAGAGCAGATGCACGTCTTCGGCCTTGGTCGCTTCGAGAGCTTCGAACAATACAGTCCAGGGCAACGATAATTGTTCGATACTGCTATTGATTGCTTTTATTTCTGCATTGCTAGCCGGGTTCGCTCTCTTCGATTGAAAGGATTGATTGGCGGTGCTGTCCAACCGATCCCGTTCGATGACGTCAAGCTTGTGGCTCAGCAAGGCGTAATGCGTAAGAACGGATAGCAGTAATACTGCGCCACATGTCAGCAACGTCAGTCCTTTTCCTTGCCGGGCGAACCGGGTCGGCTTTAATTCCAGGTCGAGATAAGGAAGGCTATTCATATAAAGTAATATTCATCCGCACATTGCTGGAACGAAGGCCCTGTCCGCCAGCGGCGAATAGCCCTCGCTACCCGATAATTTAAGCAGCACAACGGGTCGACCATTTGCCAGCTCGGGCTTGATATCTGGATTCTCCGGCCAGAAAACGTACACCGGCAGATTCGAGGCCTCTGCGCCACAACTCAACTCCTCGCGTTCCAGCAGAATATCCAGATGCTGAACCCAATCTTCTTCTGGGATCATGCAACGCACACATCGCCACTCTCCGTCCTGTACTAGACCTAATGTCAGGCAGGATCTCTCTGCCAACACCAACCAGGCGCTTCTGACATCAAACCCACTGCGTAGCCGATTCAACGCAGACATGAGAAAAGGTTTGACCGAAACCAGATGAGTACCGGCGTTCTTACACACAGCCTCCAACGCGTCCAGATGAACAGAACTCACGGCACAAGCGATGCTTTGCTTGCCATAGCCAACATCGGCGACCGCCATTCTTGCAGCTTGGAAGTCGCTGCCGTAGATGTCTGCAAACCTGTGCTGCAGCAAAACATCTCGCTCGCTCTTCGTCAATCTCTCGTCCCACGGCACGGTCAGGAAACGGGCAAACCGGTCACTAAGGATGACGTGTGCATTTCCGCCCTTCCACCGATTCTCCTGCAATACGCTTTTCAGGCAACTCAGGACAGAGAACCAGGGATCGTTTTCCGAATCCGTCACGTGAACGATCTCTTTATCTGCAATGCGACGCCTAAGTACCCCGACTTCGCGTACCAGTACGATCTGGTCGGGATGCAGGTAGATGTTGATCCTGTCAGTCCACAAACGTAACACGATTGATCTCCTGCAAAGTCGTTACCCCGGTGCGCACCAGATCGAGTGCCACATCCCTTAAAAACCGGGTGCCACGTTTCTGGGCAGCCTCTTTTACCTGCCTGATCGGTACTCGGGCAATGATCAATTCCCTGATTTCATCGTTCATATCCAGCATCTCGGCAATCGCCTTACGCCCCTTGAAACCCGTACCGCGACATTCCCCGCAACCAGCACCGGACATGAATACAAAATCATCGAGATTGCGTTCAAGAAGTCCTGAATCCCTCAGCAATCGTTCCGTAGGTGCGTATTTGGCAATGCAATGTGGGCAAATGACTCGTACCAAACGCTGCGACATCACACCATTCATTGCCGACACGAAACTGAAAGGATCGACACCCATATGGATGAAGCGGCTGATCACGTCGAAGACGTTATTGGCATGAACCGTAGTGAATACCAGATGCCCGGTCAAGGCCGACTGCACGGCAATCTGGGCAGTCTCCGGATCGCGGATTTCACCCACCATGATCTTGTCCGGGTCGTGGCGCAAGATAGAACGCAATCCTCTGGCAAACGTCAGGCCTTTTTTTTCATTCACCGGAATCTGCAATACGCCCGGTAAATCATATTCAACCGGATCTTCAATCGTGATGATCTTATGTTCACCGTCATTTATTTCGCTGATCGCGGCATACAAAGTGCTGGTTTTTCCG
>CAIQPV010000466.1 GCA_903873725.1 uncultured Nitrosomonadales bacterium | reverse complement strand
CTCGCCACGCTGGATGACACACGCTACGACGCACTGGTCGAGCCATCATGTTGCCCGCTGATCAATGTCGGCTCCGGTGAGGATTTGACGATACGCGAATTGGCGGAAACGATAGCGGAAGTCGTGGGCTACCGTGGCCGGTTCGTGCAAGACACCGGCAAACCGGATGGCACGATGCGCAAGATCATGGATGTATCCCGTATCAACGCATTGGGCTGGCAGCGCAAGATGGATTTAATGCAGGGCATCGCCTTGTCATGTCAGGATATGTATCTCCGTTAACCGGGCGTTAGTCCGGATAATATTCTGGTTAAATGGAAAGGCTGCGATAGGCAGTTTCCAGACGTGCAGCAAATGTTTCACTCTGTAAGTTTTGGCAATGCACCATGGTGACTGTCCAGTTCCGGCGGTCAAAGCCGATCAGATCGTTAAATATGATCGGATTTCCTTGGGTCGTTCCATCACTATCACGCCTGATGCCCATGCTGTCGAGTATCATGGGAGAAGGATTTAACCGCAGATGTTGTTCCGGGTTGAGTAATACGTCTTCGAAATCATCCGGGTAATTGTGCAAATCGAGTGAGCGGGTAGTTGTCTGGAGACTGGCCAGCATTTTGGATAATTCTTTTTGCAGGGCAGGACGGGTATTGGCATTGGACTCATGCAAACGGGCCTTCAATAAATCCATTTCATGCAGTTGAGATTGCATATCCTGCTTGCGCGCGGCCACCCGTTTTGTCACCTTGCCCACTAAATTTTTGAAAAACCCCCGCGCTACCTGATCCCTGGCCTGCTTTTCACTGGGCGCGGGATCTACAATGGTATGGCTGGTGAAGTAAACTATTTGTTGGGGTACTTCCCGTTGGATTACCTGGCCGGACAACTCCATTCCCATCGTGGTCTTTTCAATGCGGCGCATACCCATCAAGGCATAGGCTTCATCGGTTGCGGGGTTCTCGCGGAGATAGACTTGCATGGCCCTGCTGCTGCGGAATGCTTCCGAGACGAAATCCATGGATGGGAATATGGCATGGACATAAGTATCCATGGAGTAGGATTCGTGATTTACCGTGATCGGCCCGGGCACGCTGTACGCCAAGTTGCGGGCATATTCCAATGCTGTGCTTACCGGTTTTCGGTAAGCCTTCGGGTACCTGCGGGTTTGTTTGAGTCGGGGCTCAACCGCAGAAACCGCCTGTTCAATGGCTGCCCACAGTTCCGGAGTATCCTTCTGATTGAGGCCAAACAAGCGCCTGAGTCCGCCCATAAGGCTATCCATTGAGATGATTCCAGTTATCCTGCAGCCACTTTGATATGTTCAATGACGGGAGGTTTTCTTCCTGGTCGTAACTCCACTACCAATTTGCGTATCACCTGTTTTTGCCAGCCCTGAGTGACTGGGTCTTGGTTTCGGCGTAGGCTAACATGGCGCTATTACGCCGTGTTAGCCTACGCCGAAATCCGCCCATCCTTGAATTATCTGATTACTTCTTTTAGTTGATCCAATATGGCGGGGTTCTCAAGTGTCGAAGTGTCCTGTGTAATTTCATCACCCTTGGCAATGGAACGTAACAGGCGACGCATGATTTTGCCGGATCGTGTCTTGGGCAGGTTTTCGCCAAAGCGGATGTCATCCGGTTTGGCAATCGGGCCGATCTTTTCCCCTATCCAGGCGCGCAGGGTTTCAGCAAGCTGTTTCGCCGCCGCAGTGTCCTGCGGGCGTGCGCCTTTCAATACGACAAAGGCAACGATAGCCTCGCCTTTGATGTCGTGAGGCCTGCCAACGATGGCTGCTTCTGCCACCAGCGGATGAGCTGCCAGAGTTGATTCAATTTCCATGGTGCCCAAACGGTGGCCGGAAACTTTCAGCACGTCGTCAATGCGTCCCATGATCCAGAAGTAACCATCCTCGTCGCGCTGTGCCGAATCACCGGCAAGGTAGGCACCTTTCATCTCTTCCGGGAAATAACTCTTTTTATAACGATCAGGGTCACCCCAAATGGTACGGATTTGCGAGGGGAACGGGCGAGTAATGACAAGGAATCCGCCGTGCTGGTCATCTACTTTATCGCCTTCCTCGTTGACGACTGACACCATGATGCCGGGCAGGGGCAGGGTGCAGGAACCGGGTTTGGTGGGCACTGCACCGGGTAACGGCGCAATCATGTGACACCCGGTTTCGGTCTGCCACCAAGTGTCCACAATGGGGCAGCGGGATTGCCCGATAACGGTGTAATACCACATCCAGGCTTCAGGGTTGATCGGTTCACCCACCGTGCCGAGCAGGCGCAGGCTGGACAGGTCATATTGTTTTGGCAAATCACCACCCAGTTTGATGAGTGAACGGATGGCAGTGGGCGCAGTGTAAAAAGTAGTCACCTTGTGCGCCTCTATCATTTTCCAGAAACGGCCGGCATCGGGCGAAGTGGGAATTCCTTCGAATACAACCTCGGTTGCCCCGATTGCCAGCGGGCCATACGCAACATAGCTATGGCCGGTAATCCAGCCCACGTCGGCAGTACACCAGAAAATGTCGGATGTTTTGTAGTCGAACACCCATTTCATGGACATGATGCAGCCCAGCAGGTAACCGCCGCTGGAGTGCTGGACGCCCTTGGGTTTTCCGGTGGAGCCGGAGGTGTACAGGATGAATAGCGGATGCTCGGCATCCACCCATTCCGGTTCGCAAGTTGTTGCCTGTCCGGCGATCACATCGTGCCACCACACATCGTGATTTGCATTCCACTGCACTTCGTTTCCTGCACGCTTGTAAACAATTACATCATGGATGCAATCGCAACCACCCATGGCGAGCGCTTCGTCCACGGCATGCTTCAACGGCATTATTTTGCCGCCGCGCATTTGCCCGTCGGAAGTGATTACGGCACATGCTTGCGCATCCACGATGCGCTCGTTCAGGCTCTGGGCAGAGAAACCGCCGAATACCACCGAATGGATTGCGCCGATGCGCGCGCAGGCCTGCATTGCCACTACCGCCTCGATGCTCATCGGCAGATAGATCAACACGCGGTCGCCTTTTTTGATATTGCGGGCTTTCAATCCGTTGGCGAACTGGCACACACGTGCATGCAACTCGCGGTAATTGACTTTGGTGACCTTGCCGTCGTCAGCCTCGAAAATGATTGCGGTCTTCTCGGCCTGAGTGGCGAGGTGCCTGTCCAGGCAGTTGTAAGAAACGTTCAGTACACCATCCTCGAACCATTTGTAAAACGGGGCGTTGCTCTCGTTCAGTCCCTTGGTAAACGGCTTGCGCCAGTCGATGTTTTCGCGTGCCAGAGTGGACCAGTAGCCGTCATAATCCTGCCGGGCAGCATCCGCCAATGCATTATAGCCTTCCAAACCGGAAACATTGGCCTGTTGTATAAAGGATTGGGAAGGTGGAAAGACGCGGGTTTCGTGCATTACTGATTCGATACTGCTAGACATGGTTATTCCCCTGTGTTGTTAGTTTGTTTGTTTCAAAGCTTCGCTGATTCAAGTTGGAAGTGCAATACCCGCATTGCCTGCTTTGCGGGTCATGTTGCGAAACGCCAACAATGCGCAGCCATAAGCACCTTCCGAGTGTACCGCTGCCTTGACCGGCACTTCCAGCAATCGTTCACGAATCTTTTGCCACGCCAGATTTTTTGCGCCGCCCCCGCAAGTTGTCACGGAGCTAAGCGACGTTGCACCGAGTTCAGCCAGCCTGGCGTAACCGGCAGCTTCGATGTGGCTCAGGCCTTGCAACAGGCCATGCAGGAATTGTACTTCATCTGACGGGTTTGGGGATAGGCAAGGCGCTAATTTCGGGTCGTTGACAGGGAATCGCTCACCGGGAGAAATCAGCGGATAGTAGTCGAGCGGGCTGTCGCTGGAGGTATCTATGCGGGTACTCAGTTCTGTCAGTTGTCGATCGGTGAAATGTTGCCGTAGTACACAGCCGCCCGCATTGGATGCGCCGCCTGCCAGCCATAGATTACCGTAGCGGTGGCTGTACACCCCGTACCTTGCATCTTCTACCCGACGTTTCGAGAGCAGTTTGAGCACCAGGGTCGTGCCGAGCGAAGTAACGGCTGCGCCCGGTTCATCCACGCCCGAGGCGATGAAAGCGGCGATGCTGTCGGTGGTGCCGGCGTGCAAGGTGCAGGCCGGGTTGATGTTGAAATGCTGCGCAATGACCGGGCTGACGGTGCCGAGAACTGTGCCGGGTGCAACAACTTGCGGCAGCAGATAGGCGTGCGGCAAATCCATCACCCAATCCGGCCAGCATAGGCGCTCCACGTCATAACCGGTCTTGAGCGCGTTGTGGTAATCGGAAATGCCGCCTGTTCCTGTGAGCAGTGCGGCAAGCCAGTCGGCTTGGTGGAGAAAGAATTCGGCGTCAGAAATGTCGGCGTGTTGTGTCAGCCACAAGAACTTCGCAAGTCCCGAATTTGCGGCGCAAACGATGTGGTCCGGCGGGGCGATACTCGCCAGTGCCGATGCTTGTTCGATCGCGCGGCTGTCGGAATTAGAGCAGGGCAGGAGAGACCGGTATCAGGTCATCATTACATAACAATGAAGTGCCGGAAGTGGCCGTTATGACGATGCCATGCAGTTGTGTCGCGATGGGGACGGGCAGACTCCGCAGCAAGGAAAGTAGCCCCTCGCGCCAGTCCAACGGGGTTTGTTTTTTCGGCTCGGGATAGGCGAGGCGTTGTTCGTGAACGATGGCTTCGGATTTGTCCACCACGCATGCACGTGCGCCGGTGGTGCCAAAATCGAGACCGAGAAACATTTAGTTCCGGACATTCGATTGTGTCTCAAACCCTGTCAAATCCACTTCTGGCTGTGGATGCCATCCCGCCTTGCGGTGTTCCGCCACGACGTTGGTGAAGATGCCGCCGCGCACGTAGAATTTAGCGGTTAAGCGCATGAAGCGGGGTTGGGTGGCAGCGATCAGGTCGTCGAGAATCCGGTTGGTGACGTCTTCATGGAAATGGCCTTCGTTGCGGAATGACCAGATGTAGAGCTTGAGGCTTTTCAGTTCGACACATTGTTGGTCGGCAATGTAGTCGAGAATCAGCGTGGCGAAGTCCGGCTGGCCGGTCTTGGGGCACAGGCAGGTGAATTCGGGGATTTCCATATGGATGTGGTAATCGCGCCGGGGAGTGGGGTTGGGAAAAGTTTCCAATTTCTTATTGGGTTGGGTAGCCATTTTGAGACGGGTTCCGCTTCGGTTAGAATAGGCGGAATTATAACGTCAAGACAGTTCCAAATTGCGCCTTTCCCATATCAAGCTCGCGGGCTTCAAGTCCTTCGTTGATCCGACGCATATTGCTTTGCCGGGGCAACTCGTCGGCATTGTCGGCCCCAATGGTTGCGGCAAGTCCAATGTAATCGACGCACTGCGCTGGGTGTTGGGCGAATCCAGGGCTTCAGCGTTGCGCGGAGAATCCATGCAGGACGTGATCTTCAACGGTTCCGGCAAGCGCAAACCGGTGTCGCGCGCCAGCGTCGAGCTGATTTTTGACAATTCGCTGGGCAAGGCTGCCGGGCAGTGGTCGAGCTATGCCGAGATTGCCATCAAGCGGATATTGCAGCGTGACGGCGATTCCAGTTATTACATCAACAACCAGCACGTTCGGCGCAAGGACATTACCGACATTTTTCTCGGTACCGGGCTGGGGGCGCGGGCTTATGCCATCATCGAGCAGGGCATGATCTCGCGCATCATCGAGGCGAAACCGGAAGAATTGCGCATCTTCCTCGAAGAAGCTGCGGGGGTTTCCAAATACCGCGACCGCCGCCGCGAAACCGAGTTGCGCATCGGCGATACGCGCGAGAATTTGCTGCGTGTGGACGACATTCGCCTGGAGCTGGAAAAACAGCTCGCCCATTTGACCGAACAAGCCGAGGTCGCCAAACAATACCGCGAACTGGAGTCTGAGCGCGACACCAAGCAGCGGCTGTTGTGGTTGGTTAACAAGCAGGATGCCGAAACACGCCGGGTGCGCTATACCCAGCAAATCGAGAAAACCCGGAACGAACTGGAGGCCGAAACCTCGTATTTGCGCATGCTTGAAAGCCAACTTGAAAGCTCCCGCAGCGGGCATTATCAGCTTTCCGATGCGATGCACAGCAAGCAGGGCGAGCTGTATGCCAGCAATGCCGAGGTCGCGCGTCTGGAACAGAACATCGCGCACTTGCATGACCAGCGCGCGCGTCTGACCCAGCAAATTGCCGGCGGCGAGTCGCAGATGGAACAGCAACATGGCCAGTTGCAGGGCGTACAGTCTTTGCTGGCACACTGGCAGCACCAGCAGCAGGAAGCGGCCGTCCGGGTTGAAGTGTGCGACAGTCATGCCAGTACCGAGGCTCAACATTTACCGCAGGCGGAAGAGGCCGCGCGCGCCGCTCAGGAACACCATAACGCCGTGCAGCGCGAGCAACTGGTATTGCAACAGCAATTGCAATTGGCCGAGACACAGCGCGAGCATATTCAGCGCAACGTGCAGCAACTGGATTCGCGCCGCTCGCGGTTGTTGTTGGAGCAGGACAATCTGCCGCGCCCGAATACCGAGGCTCTGATGCAGGCGCAACAGGAAATCGCCGGACTGGAATTCAAGCGCGAAGCTCAGCAGTCCGAGCTGGCGCAGTTGCAGAAACAATTGCCGGTTGCCGATGCGGCGCGGCGCGGCCAACGCATCGCGGCACAGGAACTTGAGCGTGAAATGGCCCAGGTTGAGGCGAAACTTTCCGCGCTCCAGGACTTGCAGAAGCAGACTGATAACGACAAGAATTTGAAGCAGTGGCTGGCGGATCATCAATTGGACAATCTCCCTCGCCTGTGGCAATCCATCCGCATTGAGGCGGGATGGGAATACGCACTGGAGGCGGTATTGCGCGAGCGCCTCAATGCCATTGCCCTGCAAAAACTGGATGAGGCGGCAGCTTGGGACGATGTTCCACCGGGCAAGCTGGCGGTTTTTGCGGCAGATTTCGTGAGCACCTCTGTGCAGCAACAAAGTGAATTCACCTCGTTGTCGAAGTTTGTGACCTGTCAGGACGAACGTGCCGCGCCGGTGCTGGCGGATTGGTTATCGGGTGTGTATGCCACGGAGACGTTGACGCAGGCCTTGAGCCAGCGCGACCAATTTCCTGCCGGAGCGTGGATGGTCACACCGCAGGGCCATCTGGTTGGCGCGCACAGCGTATTGTTTCATGCACCGGACAATCAGGTACACGGCGTGCTGGCACGCCAGCGCGAGATCGAGTCTTTGCAGCAACAGGCGCAACAGCAATCTGCCGCACTTGAGCAGGGCAGGCAACAAGCCTTGCAGGCAGAAGAAACTTATCACTCCATCGAAAGCCGCATTGCGCCGCTGCGCAGTTCGGGGAGCGAATTGCAGCAGCGCCAGCATACCCTGCAAATGCAAGTCCTGAAATTAACCCAGGCCAACGAGCGCAGCCATGAGCGCGCCGCGCAGATATCACACGAGTTGCAGGAACTGTCCGATCAGGCGACCGGTGAACAGCGCCAGCGGGAAGAAATTTCCGAACGCATGGAAATCATGCGCGAAAAAATCAGTTCACATCAAGCCGAGGCCGAGCAGGTGAGGCACGAGACTACCGTGCAGGAAACCAAGCTGCGCGAGCAGCGCGAACGTTCGCAAAAGGCGCAGCACGAATTGCAGGAGGCGCGTTTCTTCGCCAAGACGTGCGCGGAGAAAATCGCTGATCTGGAGCATAACCTGAAGCAGATCGGATTGACGCTGGCACAACTTGAGCAAACTCTCGCGCATAGCCGCGAAGAGTTGTCCCAAATGGATGACGGCAATAGCCAGCAGCAATTGCGGGAAGCGTTGGAGCTTCGCGTGACGCGAGAACAGGCGCTGGCCGAGGCGCGCAATGCAATGGAATTTGCCACGGTCAACCTGAACAAACTGGAGCAGGATCGCATGTCCTGCGAACAGAGGTTGAGCCCGCTGCGCGAAAAATCCAGCGAACTGTCGCTCAAGGAACAGGAAGCGCGCCTGCACTACGAGCAATGGGCCGAGCAGTTGCATGGCGTGGATGAAACAGTGTTGCTGCCTCTGCTGGAAGCCGGCAATGCCAAACCGGCCATGCTGCAGAATGAGTTGAATAGCTTGAGCGCTGCTATCGAAGCGTTGGGCGCAGTCAATTTGGCAGCGCTGGAGGAATTGCAATCGGCTCAGGAGCGCAAAACCTACCTCGATGCGCAGGCTAAAGACTTGACCGAGGCGCTGGAAACGCTGGAAGGCGCGATCCGTCGTATTGACAAAGAATCCCGTGATTTATTGATGGCGACTTACAACGAGGTAAACCGCCATCTGTCCGAAATGTTTCCGGTGCTATTCGGCGGCGGCGAGGCGCGCCTGGTGCTGACCGGCGAGGAAATTTTGGATAGTGGCGTGCAGGTGATGGCGCAGCCGCCGGGCAAGAAAAACGCCTCGATACACCTGCTGTCGGGCGGCGAAAAAGCGCTGACTGCGATT
>CAIQPV010000465.1 GCA_903873725.1 uncultured Nitrosomonadales bacterium | reverse complement strand
AGATGGTGGGCGCGACAAAGTAACCACCCGATTCGGTGCGCACGCGCTCACCCCCGCAGCACAAACGGGCACCCTGCTGCTTGCCGCTTTCGATATATTTGAGCACGTTATCCATTTGTCCCTGGTCAACCAGCGCACCCATCTTCGTATCAGGATCAAGCGGATCGCCGGGATTGTGGCGGGGAGCATATTTTTTAAGCTTCTCCACGAACTCATCGCGAATGGAACGCTCGACCAGAAGACGCGAAGGCGCATTACAACTTTCGCCCTGGTTGTAGAAAATAGAGCCGCCTGCCGCTTCAACCGCACGATCAAGATCAGGACAATCGGCAAACACGATATTGGGAGATTTTCCACCCAATTCACACCAGGCGCGTTTGAGGTTGCTTTGGCCTGCCATGACCTGAATTTTCTTGCCAACGCCGGTCGAACCGGTAAAGGCAATGCAGTCAACATCCATGTGCAAAGCCAGTGGCGAACCCGCTTCCGGGCCAAAGCCTGTCACTACGTTTAGTACTCCGGCCGGGATGCCTGCTTCCATGGCAAGATCACCCAAACGAAGAGCTGTCAGCGGTGACTTTTCTGAGGGCTTGAGAATTACGCTATTGCCGGTTACCAGCGCAGGCGCGATTTTCCACGAGGCCATCAGCAATGGATAATTCCACGGCACGATGGCGGCTACCACACCTATCGGTTCGCGCGTAATCAGCGCCAGTGTTTGATCATTGGTCGGTGCAATCTCGTCATAAACTTTGTCGATTGCTTCACCGAACCAGCGCAGCGTATTGGCCGCTGCGGGTACGTCGGTATTCATGCTGGCAGTGATCGGTTTGCCCATATCAAGCGTTTCCAGCAAAGCCAGCTCTTCCCGGTTTGCCATCAATAAATCGGCAAATCGAATCAGCGCACGCTTGCGCTCGCCGGGCGACATGCCAGCCCAGCGCCGGTCTTCAAAGGCTGTGCGTGCTGCTGATACAGCAAGGTCAATATCAGCAGCCTGGCAGCGTGCCACGTTAGCCAGTTTGCGTCCATCAATCGGCGAAATGCATTCAAACGTACCACCGTCAGCGGCATGTACACGCTGCCCGTTGATCAATGCCCTGCCATCAATGGTTAATCCCGCTGCACGGGCATGCCAGTCGGTTTTATTCATTCTGGATATCCTTTACATTTAATGTTCAACACATTGACCAAGCTCAAAGACCGGCCATGGCGACATATTTGATTTCGAGATATTCGTCGATGCCATGGTGCGAACCCTCACGTCCCAGACCAGACTGTTTGACGCCACCAAATGGGGCTACCTCATTGGAGATGAGACCGGAATTGACGCCGACCATGCCATAGTCGAGCGCTTCTGCGACACGCCAGATGCGGCCGATGTCACGACTGTAGAAATAAGAGGCAAGACCGAATTCGGTACGGTTGGCCAGTTCGATGACTTCTTCATCCGTCTTGAAACGGAACAAGGGAGCGACCGGACCGAAAGTCTCTTCCCGGAATGCCAAGGCATCAGGATTGACGTCGGCCAGTACGGTGGGTTCGTAAAAAGTGCCTCCCAGTGCATGGCGTTTGCCACCCGCAACCAGTTTGGCTCCCTTGGCCAGTGCATCCGCAACATGGCTTTCAACCTTCGACAGCGCAGCTTGATCAATCAGAGGACCCTGCGTCACGCCTTCAGCAAAGCCGTCTCCAACCTTCAACTGTGCTACCCGTTCAACCAGTTTTCTTGTGAAAGCGTCAAACACGCCGTCCTGAACGAACAGCCGGTTTGCGCACACGCAGGTCTGTCCGGCGTTGCGGTATTTGCTCCCCATGGCGCCTTCAACGGCCGCATCAAGATCGGCATCGTCGAACACGATGAACGGCGCATTGCCTCCCAGTTCGAGTGACAGTTTTTTGATGGTATCTGCACACTGACGCATGAGGATACGGCCCACTTCGGTAGAGCCGGTAAACGACAATTTGGTCACTACCGGACTTTCGCACATGGCCGCTCCAATTAGCGGCGCATCGCCGGTAATTACCTGAAACACCCCACCCGGTATTCCTGCTTCTTCGGCCAGCACCGCCAGTGCAAAGGCCGAAAGGGGAGTCTGTTCAGCAGGTTTGACGATCATCGCGCAGCCTGCTGCCAAAGCAGGCGCGGCCTTGCGGGTAATCATGGCGTTGGGAAAGTTCCACGGCGTGATGGCAGCGGTGACGCCAATCGGTTGCTTCAGCACCAGTAAGCGCCGGTCATTCATTGGTGAGGGAATTACTTCGCCATACACCCGCTTGGCTTCTTCGGCAAACCATTCGACAAAACTGGCGCCATAGGCAATTTCGCCCCGCGCTTCAGCCAGCGGCTTGCCCGGTTCGATAGTCAGAATGCGCGCCAGATCCTCCTGATGCTGCATGATCAGGGTAAACCATTTTTTCAGCTTGGCAGAGCGCTCCTTGGCAGGAACTGTCCGCCACTGTTTTTGCGCCAAGGTTGCGGCAACAATGGCACGTTCAGTTTCTGCGCGGCCCATGAGAGGCACTTGCGCCACGATGTTTCCATTTGCAGGATTTCTGATTTCGAATGTTTTGCCTGAATCGGCACCAACCCAATTTCCTCCCAACCAGGCTAGAGATTGCTTGAGAAGATCAGGATGATTCAACTGGATAGACATAAATTCTCCAAATGTTAATACGCAACTAATTTGCTGCGTCCAGCCAGCCTCTCGACTGAACGTCTTTCAAGGTTGCATCGAGACAAATGCGAACCCGATCCATCATTTCATCAATCTGTGCCTTGGTACATACCAGCGGCGGCGCAATGATCATGCGGTCACCTACCGCACGCATGATCAGTCCGTTGGAAAAACAGTGATCGCGGCAAACCATGCCGACTTCCAGCGATTCATCAAAGGCAAGGTGTTTTGATTTGTCTTTCATCAGCACCAGACCCGCCACCATGCCAAAGGTCTCGGCTCCTGCCACCAGTGGGTGATCAGAAAGTGCCGCAAAGTGCTTGGCCAGGTGGGGCCCTGTTTCTTCCTTCACCCGGTCAACCAGACCTTCACGTTCGATGATATCCAGATTGGCCAAGGCTACGGCGCACGCCACCGGATGGCCCGAGTAAGTGTAACCATGGTTGAATTCTCCGCCTTTCTCGATCAGCACCTCTGCCACCCGCTTGCCAACCACCACGCCGCCAAGCGGTATGTAGCCTGAAGTCACTCCCTTGGCAAAGGTCATGAGGTCAGGTTTTGCACCCATCAATTCGGAACCGAACCAACTTCCGAGACGCCCGAAACCGCAGATGACTTCATCACAGATCAGCAGGATGCCGTATTTGTCACAAATTCGCTGGATTTCAGGCCAATAAGTTTTCGGCGGGATGATGACCCCGCCCGCACCCTGTACCGGCTCGCCGATAAACGCCGAAACCTTGTCAGCACCTACTTCCAGAATCTTCTTTTCCAGCCAGCCCGCTGCTTCGATGCCAAATTCGTCTTTATTTTTGTCGTGTGCCAGACCAAAATGGTAAGGCTGTTCGATGTGGACAATGCCGGGAATCGGGAGGCCACCCTGAGCATGCATGCCGGACATGCCGCCAAGAGAAGCACCGCACATGGTTGAGCCATGATAGGCATTCTTGCGGCTGATGATCACGTTACGCTCAGGCTGGCCCAGCGTTGCCCAATAATGACGAACCATGCGCACGATCGTATCGTTGGATTCAGACCCGGAAGTCCCATAAAACACATGGGAAAAGCGATCCCCGGCCACGCCGATGATGCGATCTGCCAGTTGTGTCGCGGGAACATTGGTGGTCTTGAAAAAACTGTTATAAAACGGCAGCACTTCCATTTGCCGGGCTGCGGCTTCGACTAATTCCTTGCGTCCATATCCGAGATTGACGCACCACAATCCGGACATGCCGTCAAAAATTTTATTGCCTTCCGAATCCCATATATACACCCCTTCGCCACGGGTAATGACACGAGCCCCTTTGCCGGCCAAAGACTTATGGTCGGTAAAAGGATGAATGTAGTGCGCCGAATCCAGCGCTTGAATTTCGCGAGTAGTGAGCTGCATAAGTTTTCTCTTTACGTATTCGGGTTTAATAAAATCAAACGTGCATCAGCAGATGCTCGCGTTCCCAGGGACTGATCACGCGCATGAATTCGTCATGTTCAGTTTCCTTTACCGCCACATAGACATCGACGAATCTTTTGCCCAATATGTCATGCAGAGGAGTTGCTGCATCGAGCAGTTTCAACGCTTCAGACAATCCACGGGGCAACTGATAATCCGCGTCATAGGCGCTACCGGTAGTAATGGCACCCGGTTGCAATTTTTCGACAATGCCGAGATAGCCGCATGCCAGGGTTACCGCCATCGCCAGATAAGGATTGGCATCCGCTCCAATTACGCGGTTTTCAACGCGGCGGTTTTCTTGTCCTGAAAGAGGGACACGGATACCCACCGTGCGGTTGTCATAACCCCATTCGATATTGATCGGAGCGGCACCGTGGCGCACCACTCGACGATAGGAGTTGACGTAGGGCGCCAATATCGCCATCGCTGCGGGCAGATATTTCTGCAAACCGGCGATGTAGTGAAGGAAAAGTTGCGACTCGGTGCCGTCCGCATTGCTGAAAATATTCTGACCGGTTTTGACATCAAGCACGCTCTGGTGAATGTGCATAGCCGAACCCGGCTCATTGGTCATCGGTTTGGCCATGAAAGTGGCATACATATTGTGGCGCAACGCGGCCTCGCGCAGAGTTCGTTTGAAGAAAAACACTTTGTCGGCCAGAATCATCGGTTCATCGTGCAGAAAATTAATTTCCATCTGCCCCGCGCCAAATTCATGGATCAGGGTGTCGAGTTCCAGTCCCATGGTGTCGCAGTAATCATAAATATCCTCGAACAACGGATCAAACTCGTTTACCGCATCGATACTATACAACTGTCGGCTGGTTTCAGCGCGGCCACTGCGACCGATTGGAGGAACCAGTGGCTGGTTGGGATCCACGTTGCGAGCCAGCAGATAAAATTCCAGTTCGGGCGCGACGATAGGCTTCCAGCCCATGGTCTTGTAAAGGTCGGTCACCCGCCGCAGTACGTTGCGTGGTGCAAAATCTACCGCAGTTCCGTCGTGAAAAAAACAATCCATGATGACCTGGGCGGTAGGATCGGTAGCCCAAGGCACCAGGCGTACAGTGGTTGGGTCAGGAATCAGCACCATGTCACGATCGGTAAAGCCAAACACGTTATCATAGCCCTCGTGATCTTCCGGAGACTCGCCTGTTACAGTCACACCAAGCACAGCCTCAGGCAAACGCATTGCGCGTTCAGCAGTGAATTTTTCACGTGGCAAAATCTTGCCGCGCGCTACTCCGGTAAGGTCCGGTACCAGGCATTCGATTTCTGTGACTCGCTTTTCAGTGAGCCAATTCTCCATGTCGCTATGGGAAAATTCATTAAGTTCCGGCATTTAGTGTCTCCCGACTTTAAGTTTAGTTTTGGTTATCAGCATGACGTTGCGCGACCCGTTTCCGGCAAGCTTTTTCAAAGGCTCGAAATATCGCCAGATACGACGGGGTATTCAAAACATTCCATTCAGGATGCCACTGTACCGCCAGCGCGAAAGTTTTAGCGCCGGAAATACTGAGGGCTTCAATCAATCCATCCTCGGCATAGGCCTCTGCCATCAATCCGTAACCCAGACGATCAATACCCTGACCATGCAAGGAATTGACCATGAGTTTAGTGCTACCGGTGATTTCAGCCAACATCCCCCCGGCCACAGTGTTGACCGAATGAACTTGTGCATACTGTTCTTCCAACAACGCCTCCTTGGGTTCACGGTGATCAGCCATGCCATCGACTTCATGAACCGCCTGGTGCAAACTGCCGCCAAAAGCCACATTGATTTCCTGAAAGCCTCGGCAGATACCCAGCAAAGGAATACCTGCCTTCACTGCTTCTCGAATCAGATGCAGAGTCAGGCCATCACGTTCAGGATCAAGCGGCAAGGAAGGGTCTCGCACCTCTTGACCAAAATGGGAAGGATGGACATTGGAAACTGCGCCAGGCAGCATGATGCCGTCAGCCACCTTGAGCAGAGCCGCAACATCGCTTTCCGTGCCAAGCGCAGGCACAATCAAGGGCAAGGCTCGTGCTGCTTCGACGACGGCGCTTACATACTTGTGGCCGGCCACATGGAATGGATGTTTACCAAGCAGTCTGAAGTCTGCGGGCAGTAAAACCACCGGTGAGCGGCTTTGAGTTATTTGATCATCCTTGTCCATGATAACAACCGCTTTATTGCTGCTGAATTAATGGGTACCATCATTATGATGAGAAATTGCAAAATCAGCTAAAAATATAAAAAATGCAATTACCCAGAATAAAAATATAATCTATTGTTTAATATAAATAATTAGTGATTATTCTTATAACATGTGATACATTCTCCACCTTAATTGGCAATCCGACAAGAGCCATTTTGATTATTTTGTT